>JAJYAH010000346.1 GCA_021779635.1 Pseudomonadota bacterium
GGCCTGCCCTTGGGGCAAAACCCCCGCCGCGAAACTCGACCGGCCGCGGTTCGGCCTCGCGATCGGTTGGCGGCGAGGCGTGCGTCGTTTTCGAGGGGTCAAGCATGCTGGACCTCGCGCTCGGCATCGATCGCTTCCTCGCGGATGAGCGACCACAGATCGCTCTGCAGCGCGAGCAACTGGCCGCGCGCCCGGATGTCGCCGCGATCGGCGCGCGTCAGCGGAATGGTGACGACCTCGCGGACCCGTCCGGGCCGCCGTGACAGCACCACGATGCGGTCGGCGAGCCGAACCGCTTCCTCAAGATTGTGCGTGACATAGACCGCGCCCATCGCTGCGTCGGCAAGCAGGCGGATAAAATCCTCCATCAGCAGTTCGCGGGTTTGCGAATCCAGCGCCGACAGCGGCTCATCCATCAAGAGGATCGCGGGCCGCACCGCCAGAGCGCGGGCGATGCCGACACGCTGCCGCATGCCGCCGGACAATTGCTTGGGGTAGGTGCGGCGAAAATCGGAGAGGCTGGTGCGGCGCAAGGCATCGTCGACGATCGCGCGGCGCTCGCTGACCGTCAGCCCCGTATGTATCAGCGGAAATTCGACATTCGCCTCCACCGTGCACCACGGCAGCAGCGCAAAATCCTGAAACACGAAGGTCAGCGGGTTGAGGCTGGCTGGCGGCGGCGCACCGCGCAATTCCGCCGACCCCGCGCTTGGGCGCAGCAGGCCACCGAGTATCGACAATAGCGTGCTCTTGCCGCAACCCGAGGGGCCGACAATCGCGACCACCTCGCCCGACCGGACCGTGAACGACACGTCGTCGAGCACCTCGAGCGTGTCGAAGCGGTGACTGATATGGTCGGCGATCAGGTCCATCGTCACATCAATCCGGCTTCACATAGTCCCTGGCAAGGATGGCGTCGGCCGCAAATCCCTTGTCGACGAATCCCTGTCCCTGCAACCAGCCGATCTGGTTGGCGACATTGCTGACGTCGAGCTTGCCCCCGGGATCGATATAGGCGCAGTTGCCGACCACCTGTTCGACCGGCAGGTTGGTGTATTTCGCGATGATCTCGAGCAGCGGTCTGGTGTTTTCGTTGATCGGCGCCTTGCCATCCGTGACGGCGGCAAGAATCACGTCGTGATATTCGCGGTCGGCGCGAACCAGCGCCGCCAGAAATCTGGTCACCAGCGGCTTGTCGGCCAAGGTTCTGGTCGAGGCGAACACCGCCCCCAATTGCCACGGCGTCTCGTCGCCGACCCAACCCAACAGTTTCGCACCGCCGGCATCGATCAGCGCCCGCGCGGTCGAGACCGGCAGCAGGGCGGCATCGACGGTTTCACCTTTCAGGGCCGCTGCCGCATTCGACAGCGATTGCAGCGGCAGCACCTTCACGTCGCTGAGCTTGAATCCGTATTTGTCGGCCAGCAGGCCGAGCGAATAATGAAAGCTCGAGCCGATTTGTGTCACTGCGACGCGCTTGCCGGCGAGATCTCGGGGCGTCTTGAGACCCGCGGCATAGGCATTGTTGCTGGCGAAATATCCGATCAGCGGATATCCCGCCTTCTCGCGGCTCATGCCGCCGATCACCTTCAACGTGCCCTTGCCGGCGAGGTTGTAGAGCCCCGCGGTGAACGCCGTTACGCCGAAATCGATATCGCCGGACGTGGCCGCGACCGCGATCGGTTGCGCGGCATCGAAGAATTTCAGCTCAATATCGAGGCCCTCATCGCGGAAATAGTCCTTGTCCTGCGCGATGAACACCGGCGCCGACGACGACAGCCGGAGCACGCCGACCTTGGCTTTCAGCAGTTCATCGCTCCGCGCACCGGACGATGCAGCCAGCGCCGCCAGCGCCAGCAGACCCGCGAACGCCCCCCGCGCACATCCCGCCCAGACTTTGGGCGCGCGATCGTGCTGCACCATTCCGTTTCCTCCGTCCGTATTAAAGGCCCGCAGGGATCGCCTGATCCCGCCCGAGAAAGGCCCCCTGCTGTTTCAATTGCGCCTGCAGTTTGTCGACCGCGATATCGCGCGGCATGGTATTGCCGCCAAGCGCCAGCGCCGCGGCAGACCCGGCGGCCTCGCCCATCGCAAAGCAGGCGCCGGAGACGCGCGCCGCCGACTGGCCATCATGGGTCATCGAGGCGCAACGCCCGGCCACCAGCAGATTGTCGACGCCTTGGGGCACCAGCATGCGATACGGCAGCTCATTGAAGCCGCGCGATTCCGGGATCGGTGGGAATTTGAAGATCACGTCGCCCGCGACATGGGATTCCATCGGCCAGCCGTTGACGCCGATGGAGTCGTCGAACGAGGCGCAGCCGAGCACGTCCTCGCCCGAGAGCATGTAGCCGCCGACGATACGCCGGGTCTCGCGGATGCCGAGCTGCGGCGGCAAATCGACGATGTAGGATTTCTCGAACCCCGGCACCGTGCGCAGGAAATCGAAGGCGTTGACGGCCTGGCGGCGACCCTCGATTTCGCCGCGTGTCAGGTCGTCGGGCTCAAGGCCGTTGATCGCGGCGCCATCCTCGCGCGCCAGCTGGGTGAAATTGACCCGCCACTCGATCGGCGTGCGCTGCGGCCGCACGATCGCGGCCTTGCGCGGGAAGTGGTGGGTGCCGCTCGCTTCGGCCTTTTCCATCAGCGCCGGAATGGTCCGCCAGGCGTCGCCGGCCTTCTTGGGATCGATGCCGTTGAGGCGGAACATCATCGACGGATAGAGCATGCTGCCGGCATTGTCGCCGACCTCGAAGCGCGCGCCGGCCCAGGCCGCAAGATCACCATCGCCGGAGCAATCGATGAAAATGCCGGCGGCTATCGCCTGGCGCCCGGCCTTGGTCTCGACCATCAGCGCGTGAATGCGGTTTGCCCCCTGCATCACCACGCCGGCGCCGAGCGCGTGAAACAGAATATCGACCTTGTGGCTTAAGAGCAGATCATCGGCCGCGATCTTGTAGGCCGCGGTGTCATAGGCCTGCGCCAGGATTTTCCCCAAGATAAGATGCGGCGCGTTGAGTCCACCGAGACGATCGACGCGCCCGAGCAGGTCGGAAGCGATGCCCTGCACCACCCGATGCATCTCACCATGAACATTGGCATGCAGCCCGCAGAAATTCGTCACACCCGCCGCCGTGCCCATGCCGCCAAGGAATCCATAGCGCTCGATCAGCAGCGTGCGCCGGCCGGCGCGTGCAGCCGCCACGGCTGCCGCAATCCCGGCGGGTCCGCCACCGAGCACGGCGACTTCATACTCGCCATAGAGCGGCACCCGTCGCGCGGGCTCTTCGATGGTTTTGCGAGACAATTGAGGTTCCTGGATTATCAGCGGGCGATCATGCCCCGGGGTCGGAGGCTTTAGCTATCACGTCAAGGAGCCGATGGAAGCATCAGATCAATCACGAATTCAGGACGCTGCACCCTTCGCCTCGAGCGCTTCGATCCAGCCTGCAACCGCGTCCAGAATTTCACGCATCACCTCTCCGTCATTGCGCCCCGAGCGCGCCAGCACATGGAAGGAATGATCGGCCTCAGCCACCCAATGCAGCGACGCCGACGGCCCGAGGCTTTTGACGACGGGTTCGAGCAGCTTCACCTCAGCCAGATTATCGCGGGTGCCTTGCACAAACAGCATCGGAACATGCACATCGGACAGATGCTTCGCCCGATCAGCAGACGGCTTGCCCGCCGGATGCAGCGGAAAGCCCAGGAAGGCCAATCCACGGACGCCGGCCAGCGGCTCAAGCGCTTGCGCCTGCGATGTCATACGGCCGCCGAACGATTTACCGCCCGAAATCAGGATGAGGCCCGGGCAGCATCGGCCGGCTTCCGCCACCGCGGCTCGCACCGTGGCATGCGCCAGCGCCGGCGGGTCAGGCCGACGGCTCGACTTTTCCATATACGGAAATTGATAGCGCAACGTCGCCACGCCGCGTTCGCCAAGATCCGCTGCGACCTTCTCCATAAAGGAATGGGTCATCCCCGCACCTGCCCCATGGGCAAACACAAAACAGGCGCGCGCCGGGGTGGGGCGGATCAGAAGCGCGGAGACCATTGCCGCCTTCCCGACTGCGATCTCCAGCTTTTGCGGGCTGACAATATTCATTGCTTAACTTCATGCCGCGGTTGCTAAAGTTTGGCCGGCGGCGGCATTCGCCCAAATAGTTCTTCCAGCGCGAGACCGATCGAAAGCAGCCGGCGATCGCTGCCGGCCGGACCGTCCAGTTCCATGCCAACAGGCAATCCGCTGGTTGCACCCAATGCAATCGGTATCTGAAGACCAGGGATGCCGGCATTGCTGCCGGGGTCGGTGTTCTGAATGTACACGACGAAATTCGACAGATCGCTTGAGTCGGGATTGGAAGCGATCGCCACCTTCGGTACCGTGGGAAATACGATCGCGTCGAGACGGTTGTTCGCAAAGGTGTCGCGATAAAGCCGTTGCAGGGCCGGGCGCGCGGTCTTGATCGCCGCCTCGTAAGCGGGCTTCGCATCCACGACCGTATTGTCCGGGCCCGGCAACTGGCGTGGAATCACCAGGCCCTCATAGGTCCCCTTGACGTCAGGACTGGCGATGCCCTTGACCAATTCCTCGATCGATATTTTCGCGCCGCGTTCGAGATAGGCGACCATATCGTCATAGGCCTCGTAAAGCGCGACTGGAAAACCAACCTGTCCGTTCAGTTCCATCAGGTCAGGCATTTCGACGTCGACGATCGTCACGCCAGCCGCCTTCAATTTCTCATGCGCTGCGGCGATCGCCGCCGCGGTGTCGCGATCGAGGTTCGCCATCGTCGCGGCGACGACGCCGAGCCGCACGCCTTTCAAGTCGGCGGCCTCGATCGGCGATTGGTCGGTGACGATGCGGTCGAGCAGCACAACATCGGCAATCGATCCCGCCATGGCCCCCGCCGTATCGCGGGTGTGCGAAATCGGAGCGATGCCGGCCTGCGGATAACGTCCGACGGTAGGCCGCAGCGACGCGCAACCGTTGAGCGCGCAGGGAACACGCACCGATCCACCGGTATCCGTCCCGATCGCCGCCGGAATGATGCGCGCAGCGATCGCCGCGGCATTGCCCGACGAAGACCCGCCGGCAATCTTCGCCGTATCGTAAGCGTTGCGGACCCCGAATTCGGTGCCGGTCTTGAATGCCGTGTTGTAGCCGGAAATGCCGAAGGCCAGTTCGTGCATGTTGGTTTTGCCGATGATGATGGCACCGGCTGCGCGCAGTTTCGTCACCACGGGAGCATCCTCGCTGGGAATATAGCCCTTGAGGGCCGGCGTACCGGCCGTGGCGGGCAACCCGGCAACTTCAATGTTGTCCTTGATGGCGATCGGCACGCCGCCCAACGGCTTGCAGGGCTCGCCTCGTGCGCGCGCGGCGTCGCAGGCGCGGGCCGCCTCCAAGGCTCCCTCCTCATCCAGCATAATGAATGCATTCAGTTCGGAGCGAGCCTTTGCCCGCGCCAGTGCGGCCGTGACCAGTTCCACGCTGGTATATTTGCCGGCGCAAATGTCGGACGCCGCCTGGGTCGCGGTCAGATGATCCAGATCGAACGCTGATTGCGCATGAGCCAAAGGCTTCACTTCACACAATGCCATTGAAATATTGGCGATCCCGGCATGACTCGAACATGCGACCTACGGTTTAGGAAACCGTCGCTCTATCCGGCTGAGCTACGGGACCGGAGCCCCCGCGGAAGGCCGCGGGCGCTTGGAAGCTCCATACCAGAGCGACCGCGTGATCGCCAGCCTCCCCAACCGCCCTGGCGTCGTCGGATACTTGGCCGGCGAGTGGTCTCGTTCGCATTCGCACAAGGGAATTTATTCCTATAACCACGAGTACCCCACTGACTGGTCAGCCGAATTAAACTTGGCTACAGTGATTCTTGCCCGTCATGGGCAGGAGTAATGCCCGCAAAGGGCAGGAGCCATGCCCATCAAGGGCATGGGCTAAAGATCGTCAAAAACCAAGCAGCGCCAGACCGACCCAGCTGAAGGCTAAAATCGATGACGCAATCGCTGCGAAGGCGACAATGGTTTTGACGGATCGCATGAAATGACCCCCCACCTGTAAGCAATTCTGTCGAATGGGTTTTGCCCAATCAAGGCGAGAATTGTTCTCAGTTTGAGAAGCAATCCGACTGTGACTGCACCGCCACAGGACCTGCCCCGCCTGCAAAAACCCACATTTACGCCACCAAGTGCGCGAGTCTGTGGGGAATCAAAGGCATGGTCGGTTTGTCGGTCAGTGGCGCCAAAAGATATCCGATTGCGTTTGCTGCGCTGATCGCGATCACGCTTGCCGCCGTAGCGTTCTTTCCACGTGGATCTTCCCTGGAGGTAGCCCGGGATTACGAAGAGTGCGTCGAAGCGATAATGGCCAACCAGTCCAGCCCGGCATCGGGTGACGAGCATAATGCCGCGATGACGGGCTGCAGCGCTAGGTTTGCGGGCCGTCGCAAGCCGGTCGGCGGCTACAGCTATTACGATTTCATGCAGAACCGTAGTTTCGATATTGCCGGCCCCAATCCAACCGCTGAAGAGCGCAAACAGATCGATCGCGAATACATCGCATTCCTGGACGCCCAACGCCGGGAAGCCGTTTCGGCGGAACTAGCAAGAAAGCAGGACGAACAGCTGCGAGCGGATCAGGAAATCGCGCGTCAGCCGGTGGGGCCGCCGCTGGTATTGACGCCCAAGAACCCAGCGTCCCCGGCCGTAAAGCGCCAGGTTGATCGATCGAAATCGACGCGCTGCGAGGACAACTCACTGGCTTGCGGCTGGTCGCAGCTTTCAGCGGTCGTAAGGGATGCATTCGCATCCTCATCCAGGACGAAGCCGTAAGCTACTGCCGGATGACTTCGTCAGGCCGGACCCCGAAAGGGTCAGAACGATTGCCCGCACATTTCCACCTTCAATCCTTCAATTGAGATTGGCCGGCACGATCAGCCAAAGAAAAACCCGCCTGGCGGCGGGCTGATCTCGGAGACTTCGTCGCCAATTTAATTAACGACTGTGAGTTTCGTTGTTCCAACAGTCATCGGTTCGAAGGCTGATTTAAAAAAGTCCTTGTACATATCGCCGATCTTCGTCGCCTCGGCGACAAACGTCTCATAAGCTGACTTTACGTGATCGGTCGTGATCTGCACCGCTTGATCTGGCGCTTTGATCGTAATGATCTTTTCCATGTAGGCTTTGTTCGCCTCAAATGACGCCTTTGCGTAATCTGTGTGAGCGGCCGCGAAGATCGGA
>JAJYAH010000347.1 GCA_021779635.1 Pseudomonadota bacterium
CTAACCAGCGGCAGCGCAAAAGCAGCAGCTATCATTAATTTACGCATGTCGCTTCTCTCCCTGACATCTTGCCCGTCGAAGGCCTTACCAGTACCCGAGGGCTAGCTCGATCCACTGCGGCCTAAATTCTGCATGAGTTTTATTCATTGTCACGAAAGTGGCAAGCCGCCAAGGCTTTCCTCCATTGCGACGATATTCCGGCTTTCGCGAACGCAGCCATGAGCTCACGCAAGGACGTTCGCCATAGGTCGGCGCGTGGTGCGATCACAGGATCACGCGCGGCTTTCAGCGCAATTTCCGTCCGCAAAATACGCGACGCCAGATTGAGCGCTTGGGCTTCGGCAGACGATCTCGTGGCTCAATCGCAAATCCGAAGCACGGCGTCGCAGAGATGCAGGCCGATGTCAGATCGGTGCTCGCACGGGTAACGGGGTCCCGGCGACAGCGGATCCATCACGGACGAAGATCGCTAAGCGCCGGTAGCGGCATGAGCCGGGCAGGCTTGATCGCGCCCGCCAGAACCGCGATGTCGCGCGGGAGCGCTGCCGGGCGGTCGAGCAGGCCTATCGGGCTGATTACCGGGTTATTGCCCAATGGGTGAGTATATGATCTTATCGCAGGCTGGAAACGCGCGATGATCAAGCCCGACCTCATCATTTTCGATTGTGACGGCGTATTGGTCGACAGCGAGGTATTGAGCTGTCGCTGCCTTTCGGATGTCTTGGCCGGGAGCGGAATTGAGGTGGGCGTCGACCAGGTGCTCGATCTATTTCTTGGACGAAGCATCGCGGTGGTGCTGGAGCACTACAGGGGATTGGGACTTCTTAATCCGGAACAGTTTTCCGCCGAGCTGACGGCAAAAATCCGCGCAGCGTTTCGATCGGGGCTCGGCCCCGTCGCCGGAGTAGGCGCCGTGCTGGAGCGCCTGCAGATCCCCTATTGCGTCGCCTCATCCAGCGATTTCGATCGCGTGGCCTTTTCCCTTGCCCTGACCGGTCTCGAATCTCATTTCGACGGACGGCTCTATACGTCGCAGATGGTGAAACACGGCAAGCCCGCGCCCGATCTCTTTCTTTATGCGGCCGAAAAGATGCGGGCAGATCCCGCTCGCACCCTGGTGATTGAGGACAGCGTGAGCGGCGTCAGCGCAGGCAAGGCCGCCGGCATGACGGTGTGGGGATTTATCGGCGGCAGCCACTATCAGTCGCGCGACGGCCGGACCCTCTTGCACAATGCGGGCGCCGATCGCGTCTTTGAACGAATGGCCGATTTCTGGCCCAACCAATCGGAACAGTTTGATGGTCGCGCCTGAGAGTGAGAAATCGCGCCTGGATGAAGCCGCGCGCGCCGGCTGGCTCTATTTCATCGCCGGACACACCCAGGACGAAATCGCCAAGATGCTCAAGGTCTCGCGCGCCTCGGCGCAGCGTCTGGTCTCGTTATGCCTTGCTGAACGCCTGATCACGTTCCGGCTCGAACATCCGATCGCAGCGTGCATGGAGTTAGCCGCGCGGTTAAGGGACTTGTTCCATCTCGTCTACTGCGAGGTGGTGCCGACCGACCCGGCCGCGCCACTGGCTGCCGCGGGAATCGCGGAGCGGGCCGCCGGCATCCTGGAATCGACGTTGCGCACCGAGAAGCCCACCATCGTGGCGTTGTGCACCGTGAGAGCGGTGCGTGCCGCGGTCGAGCGCGTCTCCCCGATCGACTGTCCCAATCATCAGATCGTGTCGCTGGTCGGAAACATCTCAGCCGACGGCTCGGCGAGCTTCTTTGACACCGTCGGGCGTCTCGCCGACCGGACCAAGGCGCGCCACTATCCGATGCCGCTGCCGTTTCTGATGTCGTCCGAGCGCGAACGTAACCAGATGCTTCAGATCGATCCGATCGCCAAGGTGCGGGCGGTCGCCGCCAAGGCCGATTTGCGGCTGGTCGGAATCGGGCAAATGGACCAGCGCGCGCAGGTGCATGTTGACGGCTTCGTCTCGCGCGAGGAACTGTTCGAAATGATGCGGCTGGGCGCTGTCGGCGAATTGGTCGGCTGGGCGTTCGACGCCGAGGGCCGCATCATCGACGGTGGTACAAATCGCCGTCTCACCAGCATTCCACTGCAGGTCCCGGCCGAGGCCGTGACCATCGGAGCCGCGGTCGGCCGCGCCAAGGTCGCAGCGATCAGGGCGGCGCTGAAGGGGCGTTTGATCAACGGATTGATCACCGACGAGGCCACCGCAGCCGCGGTCCTCAAGCCGTAGCGGAATGAGCTGCGCCTTTGCGCGTCCAGGCCGACCGGAAGGCGAACGGCGTCCCGCCGGCGGCACCGCTTCGGGTTCCCCTTTTGCCCGTCCGCGATCAGCGACGCGAACGCCATTCTGGCCTTGACAAGTCTCCGACACGGTATGAACATAACTTCAATGCGTGGGCATCTGCTCAAACGCAAAATAGGGAGGTTACCGTGAAGCACGTCCTCGGCGCCCTGCTGGGCGCGGTTACCCTGTTGGGTTCGGCCCCCTCGATTGCACAGACAACGCTGACGATCGCGACCGTGAACAACGGCGACATGATCCGCATGCAGGGGTTGACGAACGAGTTCACCGCGAAGAACCCCGATATCACCGTGAAATGGGTGACGCTCGAAGAGAACGTGCTGCGCCAGCGCGTCACCACCGATATTGCAACCAAGGGCGGCCAGTTCGATGTGCTGACGATCGGCACCTACGAGGTTCCGATCTGGGCCAAGAAGAACTGGCTCATTCCTCTCGACAATCTCGGACCCGGCTACGACGCGGCGGACCTGCTTCCCAAGATCCGCGATGCGGTTTCGGTGTCGGGCAAACTGTACGCCGCGCCGTTCTATGGCGAGAGCTCAATGGTGATGTATCGCACCGACCTGTTCCAGAAGGCCGGGCTGACGATGCCCGAAAAGCCGACCTGGGACTTCGTGGTCGATGCGGCCAAGAAGCTCACCGACAAATCGGCCGGGGTTTATGGCATCTGTCTGCGGGGCAAGGCGGGCTGGGGCGAGAACATGGCCTTCCTGACCGCGATGGCGAACTCCTTTGGCGCGCGCTTGTTCGACGAAAAATGGCGGCCCCAGTTCGACTCGCCGGAATGGAAGAAGACCCTGTCGACCTATGTCGATCTGATGAAGGCCGCGGGTCCTCCGGGTGCGAGCTCGAACGGCTTCAATGAAAATCTGGCGCTGTTCAACGCTGGCAAATGCGCGATGTGGATCGATGCCACGGTCGCGGCCTCCTTCGTGACCAATCCGAAGGACTCCAAGGTCGCCGACAAGGTCGGCTTTGCTCTCGCGCCGAATGCGGGGCTGGGGAAGAATGCCAACTGGCTGTGGGCGTGGAATCTGGCCATTCCCGCGGGCTCGAAGAAGGTCGAGGCTGCGGAGAAGTTCATCGCCTGGGCGACCAGCAAGGACTACACCAAAATCGTCGCCGCCAAGGAAGGATGGGCCAACGTCCCGCCCGGCACGCGAACCTCGCTCTATCAGAATCCCGATTATCTGAAGGTCGCGCCGTTCGCCAAGCTGACACTCGCCTCGATCGACGCCGCTGATCCGAACAAGCCGACGGTTCAGCCGGTGCCCTACGTTGGCGTGCAATATGCGGCGATTCCGGAATTCCAGGGCATCGGTACCGCGGTCGGCCAGCAATTTGCCGCGGCACTGTCCGGCTCATCGACCGTCGATGCGGCGCTCGCTGCCGCGCAATCGTCCGCGGAGCGCGAAATGACGCGTGCCGGCTACATCAAGTGAAGTAGCCGGCTACATCAAGTGATGGGCGTTCGATCCAGGCGGCCGCTTTCTCCCTAGCCGCAAACTGGCGGCCATCCCCTCCTCGCGACTGGATGGCCGCCCTCATCGGGTTCGCCGGATTGACAGGAGGCGATGATGGCAACTCAGCAGACGCAGGTTCTGGGACGGGCGCTGTTGACCCCGGCTGTTGCTTTGCTGTTCATCTGGATGATCGTCCCGCTGGCGATGACGATCTATTTTTCCACGCTGCATTACAGTCTGCTTGATCCGGATACCAAGGGTTTCGTCGGCCTCGAGAACTACCGCTACTTTCTGACCGATCCCGCCTTTCTGTCTTCGTTGCAGAACACGCTGGTGCTGGTCGGTTCAGTCCTAGCCATTACCATCCTGCTCGGCATACCGCTCGCCCTGCTTCTCGACCAGCCTGTGATCGGGCGCAGCGTGGTCCGGCTGATGGTGATCGCGCCGTTCTTTGTGATGCCGACCGTCAGCGCGCTGGTCTGGAAAAACCTGCTGATGCATCCGGTTTCCGGACTGTTCGCCTGGATCGCGACACTGTTCGGCGCAACGCCGATCGACTGGTTCACCGATGCGCCCTTGTTCGCGGTGATCCTGATCGTTGCCTGGCAATGGTTGCCGTTCGCGACGCTGATCCTGCTCACGGCACTGCAATCCCAGGACGAGGAGCAGAAGGAAGCCGCCGAGATGGACGGCGCGGGCGCCTTCTCGAAGTTCATCTATCTTACCCTGCCACACCTCGCGCGACCGATCACGGTGGTGATCCTGATCGAAACCATCTTCCTGCTGACTGTGTTCGCCGAGATCTTCGTTACCACGGGCGGCGGCCCGGGCCTGCAGACGACCAACATCGCGTTCCTGATCTACTCGCAGGCGTTGATTCAGTTCGACGTCGGAAACGCCTCGGCCGGCGGATTGGTTGCGGTGGTGATCGCCAACGTCGTGGCCTTCTTCCTGGTGCGGATCATCGGACGGAATCTGGAGGCGTAAGCGATGGCACGCAAAGTAACTTCGAGACGCCTGCTGATCTCCACGGGGGCTGCGTGGTTCTTCGGATCCCTGATTTTCCTGCCGATTCTGTGGATGTTTCTGACCAGCTTCAAAACCGAGCTCGAGGCGTTCGCGATGCCGCCGACGTTGCTGTTCTTTCATTGGACCACCGAGAACTACGCGGCCGTGCAGAGCCGCAGCGACTACCTCCACCATGCGCTCAATTCCATCATGATTGCCGGCGGATCGACGCTGATCGCCATGCTGATCGCGGTGCCGGCCGCCTGGTCGATGGCCTTTGCGCCGACCAAGCGGACCAAGGACATCCTGCTCTGGATGCTCTCGACCAAGATGATGCCACCGGTCGGCGTGCTGGTTCCGATCTATCTGATCTACCGGGATTTCGGAATGCTCGACACCCGCGCGGGTCTCATCCTGATCCTCTGTCTCGGCAATCTGCCGATCGTGATCTGGATGCTCTTCACCTATTTCAAGGAAATCCCGAAGGATATCCTCGAAGCGGCGCGGATGGACGGGGCGACCATCGGCCGCGAGCTGGTTTACGTGCTGACGCCGATGGCCATTCCCGGCCTGGCCTCGACGCTGCTCCTCAACTTCATCCTGGCGTGGAACGAGGCGTTCTGGACCCTTAACCTTTCGACGCTGGACGCAGCACCACTCACGGTGTTCATCGCGTCCTATTCAAGTCCCGAAGGCCTGTTCTGGGCGAAGCTGTCGGCGGCATCGACGCTCGCCATCGCCCCGATCATCATTCTCGGATGGTTCACCCAGCGACAGCTCGTGCGCGGACTGACGTTCGGCGCCGTCAAATAGATCAGCGAAAGGGCTAGACATCATGGGCCAGATCACGCTCCAGGGAGTCCGCAAATCGTTCGGGCCGGTCAATATCATCAAGGATGCGAATCTGGATATTGAGGACGGTTCCTTCGTGGTTTTCGTCGGTCCTTCCGGTTGCGGCAAGACCACGCTGCTGCGCCTGATCGCCGGACTTGAAGACGTCACCGGCGGGCAGATCCTGATCGACGGCCGCAATGTGGTGGACGTGCCACCGGCGAAACGCGGCCTGTCGATGGTGTTCCAGTCCTATGCGCTCTATCCGCATATGAGCGTCCGCGGCAACATCGCATTCGGTTTGAAAATGGCCGGGTTGCCGCGCGCCGAGATTGACCGCAAGGTGCAGGCCGCGGCCGCGACGCTGAATCTGACGCCCTATCTCGACCGCAAGCCGCGCGATCTTTCAGGAGGGCAACGCCAGCGCGTCGCGATCGGGCGCGCCATCGTGCGGGAGCCGAAGGCTTTTTTATTCGACGAGCCGTTGTCGAACCTCGACGCTGCGCTGCGCGTCCAGATGCGCATGGAGGTCACCAAGCTGCAGAAGCAGCTCGGGACCACTGCCATTTATGTCACGCACGATCAGGTAGAAGCCATGACCATGGCCGACAAGATCGTCGTGCTAAATGCGGGCGGTATCGAGCAGTATGGCTCGCCGCTGGAACTTTATGAACACCCGGCCAATCTCTTCGTCGCCGGCTTCATCGGCTCGCCGAAGATGAATTTCGTATCCGGCGAGGTGGCCAGCCAGTATGGCGCCGCCACCATCGGCATCAGGCCCGAACACCTGAAGATCGGCAAGGAAAATGAAGGCTGGCCCGGGACCGTGTCGGTTGCCGAGCACCTCGGCAGCGATACTTTTCTCTATGTCGATGCCGGCAAACTCGGAATGCTGACATGCCGCTATGTCGGCGAACTCGATCTGAAAGCCGGTGACCGGGTGTGGTTGGTGCCGGATCCCGCCCGCTTGCACCGCTTCGACAAGGAGGGCAAAGCGGTTCAGGGCTGACCGTGGCGCGCTGCGTCAATCGTCCCGACGGGATTTTTCGCGACCAGAAGAAACAAGAGAGGCCGCGGGACGAGGGTAGCCGCTTCGGCAGCCTGCTACGGCTGCGAACCCATTTGCGAACAGGATGAACAAGAAGATGTATCTGGAAAAATTCAGACTTGGCGGCCGCGTTGCCGTCGTCACCGGCGGCGGGCAGGGTATCGGGCTCGCATGCTCGGAAGCGCTTGGCGAGGCGGGCGCCAGCATCATCATCGCCGATCGGGATCCGAAGGCGGCCGAGACCGGTTGTGCCCGGCTCAGGGCGATCGGCTATGACGCCGAAATCGTCATCATGGACGTGACCGATTCCGGGCGGGTTTCCGAAGTGGCGGATCAGCTCGCGGCGAGATACGGAAAGATAGATATCCTGGTCAACAATGCCGGCATCGCGCGCAGCGAGACACCTGCCGAAAAGGTCACCGACGAGCATTGGCTGAACGTTATCGATGTCAACCTGAACGGCACGTTCTGGTGCTGCCGCGCCTTCGGCAAGCACATGCTTGACGCCGGATCGGGCGCCATTGTGAATGTCGGATCGATGTCCGGCTTCATCGTCA
>JAJYAH010000348.1 GCA_021779635.1 Pseudomonadota bacterium
CATAGGGACCCTTCGCCAGCGTCTCACCGTCCTCGATGACGACCGGATAGGTCCGGACCTTGACGCGGCCCGGATCGAACCAGGACTGCCCGTTGCGCATATCGAACTCCCAGCCGTGCCAGGCGCAGCGCAACAGTTCGCCGACCCGCGAGCGCTGATAAACGCCGGGCTCGCTGGAGGTCAGCCGTGCCACGCAGGCCGCCTTGTCGAGCGGCGCGCCGGCATGCGGACAACGGTTGAGCAGCGCGAAGAATTCGCCGTTGACATGGAACACGACGATATCGCGCCCCTCCACGCCGACCACCTTGTTGCCGCCGGGCGGGATCTCTGTGGTGCGGGCGACAATGTGACGGGCCATTTTTGCCTGAGACCTAAAATCCAAGACTCGGAATCAGAGCTTGTAGACCGCGCGGGCGTTGCCGTTGAATATCTTCGCCCGTTCCGTCTCCGTCAGCGGCGTCCGAAAGGCAAAACGCGGATCGTCGAAATCCCAGTGCGGATAATCCGACGAGAACAACAGCCGATCGACGCCGACCCATTCGATCAGCGAGCGCAGATGTTTCGCCTCGTCGGGCTCGTCGATCGGCTGGGTGGTGAACCAGAAATGCTCGCGCACATATTCCGACGGACGCCGCTTCAAGTGCGGGACCTCGTCGCGGAAGCGCTCGAAGTGCTGGTCCATTCGCCACATGGTCGAGGAGATCCAGCCGAAGCCGCCCTCGATGAACACGATCTTGAGGCGCGGGAAGCGCTCGGGAACGCCTTCGATGACGAGACTGGTGAGCGTCGCTGCCATCGAATGCGCGTTCGACTGATGCTCCTCGGCGTAATAGGACGGCCAGCCGCCGCCGGTCGGCGCGTGACCGCCATAGCCACCGACATGGATACCGAGCGGCAGGCCGAGTTCCTCGGCGCGCGCGTAGATCGGCCAATAGCGATGCCGGCCGAGCGGCTCGTTGGCGCGCGGCGAGACATTGATCTGCAGATATTGGCCGGTCCTGGCGCAACGCTCGATTTCGGCAATCGCGGCTTGCGTGTCGTCCTGCCCGACCAGGATCGACGCCTTCAGCCGCGGTTCGCGGCTGGTCCAGTGCGCCAATTGCCAGTCGTTGATGGCGCGCTGGATCGCCGCGCCGAAATCGAGGTTCTGCTGCGAGAAGATAAAGAGATCGAGCACCTGCAGGATGCCGAACTCGACATCGAGCGGATCGAGATGCTGCTTGCGCATGAAGGCGAGATCGGAGCCCGGCGGGCCGCCGGTCGGCGGCCATGCATCGCGGCGCGCGATCAGCGGCGAGGACCGCGGATAGGGCGTGGTGCCGATATAGGGCGTTCGCAGATGATCGCCGTAGGTCTTGAGATGCTCCTGCCAGCGCTTCTCCAGGAACGGATAGAGATCGGAACGCGCATGCAGGCTCGGATGGATATCGCAGTCGATGATCCGCAAGCGGCTTTTGGCGGAAATTTCCTGTTCCAGCGCGGGACGGTCGATGACGTCGCTCATGCGATCCTCCTTGGAGTGATCATGCTCTATGCGGCAAGACTGAGCCGCGGAAAGGTTTCAAGCGGGTTTTCGGCACACATGCGTGATACGAGGCCGGCAGGCAGATGCGGCGGTATCGCGTCATCGCCGTCGAATTGCCAGTGCGGGTAATCGGACGCAAACAGGAACATCTTGTCGGAGCCGATCATCTCGATGATATCGGTCACGCCCGCCGCATCGGGCGGACTGTCGAACGGCTGCATCGTCAGGCGAAAGTGGTCGCGCATGATCGCCGCCGGCTCGCGATCGATCCAGGGCACTTCGACGCGCACGCCGCGCCAGGTCTTGTTGGCGCGCCACATGAAGGCCGGCAGCCAGCTCACGCCGGATTCCATCAGCACCACCTTGAGGCCGGGGAATTTAACAAACACGCCTTCGTAAATCAGGCTCAGCACCTGGGCCTGAAACGCCTGCGCCTCGGCCAGATAATATTCGTAGCGATAGGAAGGCCAGCCCACCGAACTCGGCGCCCCGCGATGCTGGCTGCCGGCATGGATCGCGATCGGCAGCCTGTGCTTTTCGGCCACCTGATAGACCGGCCAATAGTGCCGCCGCCCGAGCAGGCTCTCGCCCTGCGCCAGTACCAGAACCGAGACGAACCTGACATCGCCGGCGCGGCGTTCGATCTCTTCGATCGCCAGATCAGGCGCCTGCATCGGCACCACGATCGAGGCGCGCAGCCGCTTGTCGCGCGCCAGCCATTCGGCCGCGATCCAGTCGTTGATCGCCTTGCAGAAGGCGGCGGCCATATAGGGATCGTAGACCGCCTGCGCGCCGTACAGCACGTTGCAGATCGCGTGGCTGGCCCCGAGCTGATCGAATGCCCCGCGCTGGACCATCGCCAGATCGCTGCCGGGCTTGCCGTTGGCCGGCCGCCAGTCCGACCGGCCGGACAGCGGCATGTTGGGTGGATAGCTCGTGAGGTCGAGACCATCGATCGCCCGGCTCACCACCTGCTCTTTCCAGTGATCGTCCAGATAGGGCAGCAGCGTGGTGCGGGTTCCGCCCACCGCGGGATGGATGTCGCAGTCAATCCGCGTGGCCGTCATGGACGCTCCCTGGTGGCGTTCTCCGAACATCTTTTTGGCGGCGACACCATGCCGCGCCTGAAATGTGCTCCCGTCGGCCATCGAGCGCAAGAGTCGGGCGTGTGTCGGGCATGGCCAAAGCCGGGAGGGTGATATGCCGCGCGCGAAACTCTTCTTTTTGCGAACCCGGCCTTTCCGGGTCTCTATTCCGGGCTCGCGCCGACCGGCGGACCGCCGGGCCGGTGCAACAGCGTGATCGAAGCGAACGCGCCGATCCAGGAGCCCGCCGCGGCGAAGCCGACATAAACCCAGTTCTCGGTGTAACTGATCACGGCGAACGAAGAGAGCAGATACCAGACGCTGCTCCAGCTCGCCGCCGGCACCCGCTTTCGGGCCACCACAGCGGAGGTGAACATCACATAGACGGCGTCGGTCGCGGCAGTCGCAATCACCACGGCGACGGCCGTGAGCGGGTTGATCGATATCATCGCACTTTCTCCATCTGGCTTTTGCGGCAGGGTCGCATTCGATCCTTGTCAGGCGCCAAGAGGACGATGGTTTCAGTCAAAACGTAAGTCCTTTCGAACCAAGCGGGTTCGGCCACGGCTGATCGCCTTCATCAAGTTTAATTGATATGAAGTTTACCTTTGTAGTTTTCCTTCATATCTGCTAGACAAGGGCATGGGCAAACGGAAGACGGAAACCGACGCCGCCCGCGCTTCGGCCTTGGCGGCCGAACTGCATGCGCTGAGCGGCAAACTCAAACGACGCCTGCGCGCGCTGGCTTCTGCCGGAGATCTGACGCCCTCGCAGACATCGGTGCTGATGCATCTGGACCGCGAGGGCCCGACGACGGTCACCGCGCTGGCCCGGAACGAGGGTGTCCGCTCGCAATCGATGGGCGCCACCGTCGCCGTGCTCGAAGCCGCCGGGCTGGTCAGCGGCTCGCCAGATCCGAAGGACGGGCGGCAAACGATCTTGTCTCTGACTCCTGCCTGCCGCGAACTGATCCGGAGCGGCCGCGCGGCGCGGCACGATTGGCTGTTTCGCGCCATCCAGACCAAGCTGACGCCGCAGGAACAGGAGCAGCTCGCTGCTTCGATGAGCCTCCTCAATCGCCTGGTCGACACCTGAACAAGCGGCCGCGCCACACGGTTCGGCCGGCGAGCGATCCCAAACAACGGAGCAACAACATGACGATCAGTACGCTCGACGCCAGGCCTGCCTTGCTGGTGGTCGACCTGCAGAAAGGCATCGTCGGTCTGCCGACAGCGCATCCGATGGCCGATGTCGTGCGCCATGCCGCCCGATTGGCCGACGCCTTTCGCAGCCACGACCTGCCGGTCGTCCTCATCAATGTCGACGGCGGGGCGCCGGGCCGTGCGGAGCAATCCCGGCGCATCAGCGAGTTTCCGGCCGGCTGGACCGATCTCATCCCGGAACTCAGCCAGCGGCCCAGCGACCACCCTGTCACCAAGCGGACGTGGGGCGCCTTCACCAACACCGGCCTTGAGGAACATCTCAAGCAGTCCGGTGTCACGCAGGTGGTCATCGCCGGCGTCGCCACCAGCGCCGGCGTTGAGTCGACCGCGCGTCACGCCCATGAGCTTGGATTCAACGTCGCTCTCGCCGTCGATGCCATGACGGATATGAGCGCCGACGCTCACCACAACAGCATCACGCGGATCTTTCCGAGGCTGGGCGAGACCGGCACCACGCCAGAAATCCTCGATCTTCTCGAAGCCGCCTCGCACGGCAAACAACGGAGCGCCTGAACATGCAATGGCTTCACTATCTGGCGTATTTCGGCGGCGGCGCCTTTCTCACCAACGCGGTTCCGCATCTGGTCAGCGGCGTCATGGGACGCCCGTTTCAAAGCCCGTTCGCCAAACCGCCCGGCGAGGGCCTCTCCTCGTCGACCGTGAATGTGCTGTGGGGCTTCTTCAACCTCGCCGTCGGATACCTGCTGATCTACCATGTCGGCGATTTCGATTTGCGCTCACTCGATGACGCGATCGCGCTCGGATTGGGCGTTCTTCTGTTCGGCCTCGTCACCGCGCGGTTGTTTGGCCGATTTCACGGCGGCAACTCGCCCGTTCAAGGGTGAGTGGTCATTTGAAGGGAACATTCCGTTCGCTGCAAGGCTACAACTACCGGGTCTGGGCGGCGGGAGCGCTGGTGTCCAATGTGGGATCGTGGATGCAGCGCACCGCGCAGGACTGGATCGTCCTCACCGAACTGACGCACCGAAACGCGACCGCGCTGGGAATCGTGATGGGGCTGCAGTTCGGCCCGCAAATCCTGCTGCTGCCACTGACCGGCTTCGTCGCGGATCATCTCGACCGGCGCAAGGTGCTGTTCTGCACCCAGGCCGCCATGGGGCTATTGGCGCTCGGGCTCGGGCTGCTCGTCGTCACCGGCCTCGTCCAGCTTTGGCACGTCTACATTTTCGCATTTTTGCTGGGATGTGCGGCGGCCTTCGATTCGCCGGCGCGGCAGACCTTCGTCGCCGAACTGGTCGAGGAGCGCTTTCTCCCGAACGCCGTGGCGCTCAACTCGACGTCGTTCAATGCGGCGCGGATGATCGGCCCGGCCATTGCCGGCGGCCTGATCGCCGGCGTCGGTTCGGGATGGGTGTTCCTGATCAACGCCGTCTCCTTTGTCGCCGTGCTCTGTTCTCTGGCGCTGCTGCGGACCGATGAACTCAAGCCGAGCCACCGCGCGGTTTCCGCCCGCGGCAGTTTCGTTGAAGGCTTCCGCTATGTCCTGCGACGGCCGGATCTCAAGGTCATCCTGTTCATGCTGTTCCTGGTCGGCACGTTCGGATTGAACTTCCCGATCTTCATCTCGACCATGTCCGTCTCGGTCTTTCATGCCGGCGCGGGCCAGTACGGCTTGCTGTCGTCGATGATGGCGGCTGGATCCGTTGCCGGTGCATTGATGGCGGCGGCGCGAGCGAAGCCGGGTATTCCGGTTCTGCTCGCCGGCGCCGCCACCTTCGGCGTCGGCTGCGCGGTGGCGGCGATGATGCCCAACTACCTCGCCTTCGGCATCGTGCTCTTTGTCATCGGCCTCGCCGCGCAGACCTTCACCACATCGACCAACAGCCTGGTGCAGACCTCGACCGAGCCCGGCATGCGCGGGCGCGTGATCGCGATCCTGCTCGCGATCGCGCTGGGAGGAACGCCGGTCGGCGCTCCGATCGTGGGCTGGATTGCCGACACCTTTGGTCCCCGCTGGGCGCTCGGCGCCGGCGCCGCAGCGGGCCTCCTCGCTGCGACGGTCGCGATTGTCTATCTCGCCAGGCGCCATCGTCCTGGTGCGGAGGCCCGACCGGATTGATCCCGCGCGTTCAGACCTAATCGTTCAGACCGTGATGCCGCCTGATACCCCGATCACTCCGGCAGGCCGGCCATTCGCAGACCCTCTTCCATTCTGGCAATGTCCAACGGGCGGAGGGGAATTGCGTACTTGATGGTGGCAATTCGCAGCGCGGGTTCGAGCTGCCGGAGACGCACGATCGCCTTCTCCGCTTGCTCCTGTCGACCCAGCAATGCATTGCTCGCCGCTGCAACCCGCCACGCTGACGGATAATTGGGATTTTCGCCGATTGATTTCGCTGACCACGCCGCTGCCTCATCATAGCGCCCGGTGTAGAAATGTCCGGATGCGGTCCCTTGCTGCATCAGGAATAAAAACGGATCAAACGGGCTAAGACGTATGGCGCGGGCGAAATGTTCTACGGCCACGTTCCACTCGCCTGACGTGAGCCTAATCAACCCGCTAGAGAGCCACGCATCCATCAGATTCGGATTAAGCCGAAGCGCGCGTTCGACAAGTCCAACCCCTGCGTCAACCTCGCCGACTACAAAGGCAAGCGCCGCACCGCTCCAGCACAATACCTGCGCGTCGTCCTGACCCAGTCGGATCGCGTGCTCGGCTAACCGCTTGGTTTCAGCAATCTCACGCGCGGTATCCGCTACCCACCCGTTCACCTGGCGCCAGGCATAGCAACTCGCCGCCAGCGCGTGGGCCAATGCAAATTTAGGATCAAGCTCGATCGCTCTGTAGAAGTGCTGCAGCGCCTCGCTGGTGGCATCATGGGTCCACCGGTATACGCTGGCAATTCCTCGCATGTAATGATCATACGCATCGAGACTGTCGGTCGGTTTGAGTACAGCGCGCCCAATTTCGGCCTGCTCCAATGTCGGCGTGATAGCGCCTACGACGCTTGTCGTCACTTGGTCCTGCAGCTCGAAGATATCTTCAGTTGCACCCTCGAACCGGTCCGCCCAGAGATGCGCTCCCGTTGAAGCATCAATCAGCTGGGCGGCAATGCGCACCCTGTTTGCCGCTTTGCGTACGCTGCCTTCAAGCACATAGCGTACGCCCAGCTCCCTGCCGACCCGCTTCACGTCCGAGGCTTTTCCTTTGTAGGTGAAGCTCGAATTACGAGCGATTACGAAGAGGGTCTTGAAACGAGAAAGCGCCGTCGTAATCTCTTCCACCACTCCGTCCGCAAAATATTCCTGCTCTGTATCTCCGCTCATGTTGAGGGTTTCGGATGCCGGCCGATGGCAGCGATGCGGCTTGCACCGTGGCCGGCGTCCGGAAGCCTTCAATGAAGGAACCCGCGGGAAATGGCAGGCGGTGGGG
>JAJYAH010000349.1 GCA_021779635.1 Pseudomonadota bacterium
GGCTGCAGTCATTAAGGATGCGCGAATATGTCTGCATCGGAAGCCCCGATGACGTGTCCGGTTTCCGCGAACGCTGGATGGTGCGTGCCCAGGCGATTGCGCGCGATCTCGGCCTGACTTTCAAGGTCGATTACGCCAGCGATCCGTTCTTTGGCCGCGTCGGCCAGATGAAGGCGGTCAGCCAGAAGCAGCAATCCCTGAAATTCGAACTGCTGATCCCGCTGCGCTCCGAAGAACAGCCGACTGCCTGCATGAGCTTCAACTATCACCGCGACCATTTCGGTCTCACCTGGGACATCAGGGATGTCACGGGCGAACCGGCACATACCGGCTGCGTGGCGTTCGGAATGGATCGCCTGGCGGTCGCCATGTTTCATACCCACGGCATCGATCTGGCGAAATGGCCTGCCGGCGTGCGCGAGATGCTCGGCCTGTAACAACAGGCCGGCCTGCAGCGACAGGCCGGCCTGTTGTTACAGGCCGGGATCACGCCCTCAGGCGTGGGCAAAGGCCCAGTACAGCTTTCGGGCCCGGCTGTAGAACGGGCCCGGCTGCAAAGAGCGGCCGTCGATCCGGATGATCGGCGCGACCTTGGCAAAGTTTCCGCTTGAGAAGATCTCGTCGGCGCCGAGAAAGTCAGCGTAGCTCAGGGTGGTCTCGACGACGGTGACGCCATCGCCGCGCAACAGATCGATCACCCGCTGCCGCGTGATGCCGTTGAGGAACGTCCCGTTCGGCGCCGGCGTATAGACCACGCCGTCCTTCGCCATGAACACGTTTGAATTTCCGAACTCGGCGACATTGCCGAGCAGGTCGAGCAGCAGGCAATTGTTGAAGCCCCGCGCCTGCGCTTCCATCAAGGCACGCGAATTGTTTGGGTAGAGGCATGCCGCCTTGGCATCGACAGGCGCGCATTCCATGCTTGGCCGGCGAAACGGCGACAGCGTGATGGCGCTACCCGCCGGCGGCGGCATCGGCGCCACATAGATGCAGAGACACCAATTGGTGGTTTCGGGGTCGAATAGCACGCCGCCGCCGCTGCCGGTTTGCGGCCAATACATCGGCCGAATATAGAGCTCGGCGTTGGCATCGAAGCGGGCTATTCCCTCGCGAGCAAGGCCCAGCCATGTTTCGGTATCGACGACGGGTTTCAGCTTGAAGTTAATGGCGGATTGATTGACCCGGGCGCAGTGCCGGTCGAGATCCGGCGCGACACCCTCGAAGGCCCGCGCACCGTCGAAAACAACCGAGCCCAGCCAGGCCGCATGCGTGCGGGGGCCCATGATCGGCACGTTGCCTTCATGCCAGTTACCCTCAAAGAAGGTCCATGTCTGCGAGAAGTTAACTGCTGCTGTCGTCCGGGCCATCATCGCCATCCAAGCCGCGGCCCCGCGGTACCGCCCACAATGACACCACTATTGACCCGAATTTCTAAGGAATTCCTTTCGAGACCTCGCTGCGATAGTGGTGAATTCACGATAGATAGACCACAATGACACCACGCCTTCTCCATCGGAGCCGATATGCCGCTCGATCCCCTGGCAAAACGTCTTCTCACCATGATGGCGGCGGCCGCGCCGAGCGACCGGTCGCGGCCGACCGCCCATGACCGCCGCCAGGCACTTGCCAAGCTCATGCAGTTCGCACGTGCCGACGTGTCGCCGTTGGCCGGGGTCGACGGATCGTTACCGGGCCTGGCCGGAGAGATTCCTTACCGCCTGTATGCGCCTTCAGGCGCCCCCGTTTCGCCCTTGCCGGGCTTCGTCTTCTTCCACGGCGGCGGCATGGTCGCCGGCAGTATCGAAACCCATGACCGCATCTGCGCTGCGCTCGCACAAATGACCGGATGTCGCCTTGTGTCGGTGGACTACCGCCTCGCGCCCGAACACAAATTTCCTGCCGCCGTCGAAGACGCGATTGCGGCCACCAGATGGGTATCGGAGCATGCCGCATCGCTCGGCATCGATGCGACAAAGCTCGTGGTGGGCGGCGATTCTGCAGGCGCCACGCTCGCCGCGGTGGTTTGCCAGGAAGCGTCGCGAAACGCCGGGCCCCCGATCCTCCTGCAATGCCTGATATGTCCTGTCCTCGATTTCGACGAAATATCGCCGTCGCGTCATGCCTTCGCCGAAAACCATCTCGTCGACAGGGCCATCCTCGATGCCGACCTTGCTGATTATCTGCCTGACGGCGCGGACCTATCCGATCCCAGAATTTCGCCGCTCCGAGCGACGCAATTAGCCGGGCTTCCAGCCGCGATTATTCATACGGCCGAGTTCGACCCGATGCGCGACGAAGGCAACGCCTATGCAAGAAAACTGTTGGCGGCTGGCATCACGGTCGAGCACACCTGTCACGACGGCATGATCCACAATTTCCACGCCATGGGCGCGATTCTTCCCCAGGCCCGACTGGTCCTTCTCGAGATCGGGGCACAGATCAGGCGCGCAGTCGGTTGACCGCCTCGCCAAGTGAAAGCCGGACCGCGGTCAATGATTTGGTGACCGTAATGGCCGGCGTTTTCTCTTCTCCGCATGCGCGAAGCATTGCCGACCAATTGATTCAAATTTTAATCAATTGGTGGCGGTTCATTAGGGTTATTTCCTCAATCTTTGCGCGAATTATTGATGCCCTAACGGCACCGCTCTAAAAAAGCGGCGGCGAATAAAACGCATCCTGAAAATGCGCGGCGCAACCGTAGAGGTGAACAATGCGCAACGAAACGATTGCAATTCACGCCGGCTACGACCCCGATCCAGCAACCAAAGCGGTCGCGGTTCCGATCTACCAGACGGTAGCCTACGCCTTCGACAGCGCCGATCATGGCGCTGCCCTGTTCAATCTCGAAGCCGAGGGTTACCGCTACAGCCGGATTGCAAATCCGACGACCGCCGTTCTTGAAAAACGCGTCACCGAACTCGAAGGCGGCGTCGGCGCGCTTGCGGTTGCAACCGGACAGGCGGCGCTGCATTTCGCTCTGGTCAATCTGGCCGACAGCGGCGGAAACATCGTATCGGTGCCTCAACTCTACGGAACGACGCACACGCTGCTTGCTCACGTCCTGCCGCGTCAGGGCATCAAGACGCGCTTTGCCGACAGCGACAAGGCGGACGCCATCGAGAAGCTGATCGACGACGATACCAAGGCCATTTTTTCGGAAACGATCGGCAATCCGGCCGGCAATGTATGTGATATCGAAGCCCTGGCGAAGGTCGCTCATCGCCATGGCATACCGCTCGTCGTCGACAACACGGTCGCGACCCCGATCCTGCTCAAGCCGTTCGATTACGGCGCGGATATCGCGGTACATTCGCTGACGAAGTTTCTCGGCGGCCACGGCACCACCCTCGGCGGTGCGATCGTCGACAGCGGCCGATTTCCCTGGACGGAACACGCCCGCCGCTTTCCCACCTTCAACGAGCCGGACGCCTCCTACCACGGGCTGGTCTACACCAGGCAATTCGGCGCCAGCGCGTACATTCAGCGCGCGCGCAGCGTCTATCAACGCACCATGGGATCCGTCCTGTCGCCGTTCAATGCCTTCCTGCTGCTGCAGGGCATCGAAACCGTGGCGTTGCGTGTCGAACGGCATGTCGAGAATGCGGCTAAGGTCGCGGACTTCCTGCGCGCCGATTCTCGCGTCGCTTGGGTCAATTATGCCGGCTTTCCCGACAGTCCCTATTATGCGCTGGTCCAGAAATACCTGAATGGCCACGCTTCATCGCTGTTTACATTCGGGATCAAAGGCGGCCTCGAAGCGGGCAAGACCTTCTACGACTCGCTGAAGCTGATCACGCGGCTCGTCAATATCGGTGACGCGAAATCCCTCGCCTGCCATCCCGCATCGACCACCCACCGGCAGATGTCTGCCGAACAGCAGCGCATCGCCGGCGTTCTGCCGGAAACAATCCGGCTTTCGATCGGTATCGAACACAGCTCCGACATTATCGAGGATATCGACCAGGCTCTCGCGCAGGCCTGCGCGCGACGTCAGCGGCTTGAGGCCGCGGAATAGACCGGCCGGGCCTGGGATGAGCATCGTCTTCGAGAAACATCCGCTGACCATCAGCCCCGCTTTGGCGCCTGGGCAGCCGCGCGAAGCCGATGAATTCGATCGCGCTCAAAACGCGGCCGACGCAGTCCTGACCATCGGCCTCATCAACAACATGCCGGACTCGGCACTGCAGGCAACGGAGCGCCAGTTCATCCGTCTTCTGGAAGCGGCCGCGGGCAACAATCGCATCCTTTTGCACTGCTTCTCGCTGCCATCGGTCAAACGATCGCAGCCGGCGAAATCCCGGGTCGACAGACAATACGCGGATATCGCCGATCTCGATCACTTGAAGATCGACGGGCTGATCGTAACCGGCGCCGAGCCGAACGCAGCAACCCTTCCCGAGGAGCCGTTCTGGCGGGACCTCGCCGGGATCATCGACTGGGCGGAAGCGAATACACGTTCGACGATATGGTCGTGCCTGGCCGCCCATGCTGCGGTACTGCATCTCGACGGCATCGAGCGACAACGGCTCAACGCAAAATGCTCGGGGGTCTTTGACTGCGCCAAGATCGATGACCATTGGCTGACGGAGAATGTCCCGTCGCCGCTCAAGGTGTCGCATTCGCGATTCAACGCGCTGCGCAAGAGCGACCTCACCTCCCGGGGTTATCAGGTGCTGACCGAATCGCCGGAAGCCGGCGTCGATATCTTCGCGAAGCAGTTGCGCAGCCGTTTCATCTTCTTTCAGGGGCATCCGGAATACGATACCCTGTCGCTGCAGCGGGAATATCTGCGCGATATCACCCGCTTCATCGCAGGCGAACGGGATACCTATCCGGCCGTCCCTTCCGGATATTTCGACGTCGAGACCGAGGGCAGGCTTGTCCACTTCCAAAAGCGGGCAAGCGCCGAGCGCAAGCTGCCGCTGAGCGCAGAACTTCCGGGCCTCAAACTTCGGCGCGATGTCGCCGCCGAGGCCACGCCAACCGAAATCTTCCGGAACTGGCTCGGATATCTTTCCGGTCGCACCGCAACGACGTTGCAGCCTGACTGACCGCGCCACGCGGTAATCGACGCCTCGCGTCCCCATTCATCTCAGACATTCGCTCGACGCCGATTTAGGAAGCGAGGGTGGGTGATTTGCCGAATCAGGATAGACTTGTCATGCTCTATTTCCTGTTTTGAGGCATTCTCTTCGCGAGCCGGCACCCACTCCGCATCAAGTGCGGGGCAGGCTTGCTGTAAAATGCTCCAATCGGACCACCGAATTCGCATGCCTGTTCCCGCCATCGCCTCAGCCCGTGACATCGAGCCCGACATCGCCACCGACGCCCTCGCCGTTTTGAATTCCGTGTTCGGCTTGCCGGCCTTTCGGGGTGAGCAGGAAGCGATCGTCAGGCATGTCACAAACGGCGGCAATTGCCTGGTGCTGATGCCGACCGGCGGCGGCAAGTCGCTGTGCTATCAATTGCCGTCCCTGCTGCGCAAAGGCTGCGGCATCGTGGTCTCGCCGCTGATCGCGCTGATGCGCGACCAGGTCGCGGGCCTGCTCGAGGCCGGCGTCAAGGCGGCGGTGCTGAATTCCACGCTCTCTTTCGACGAAGCTTCCGATGTCGAGGCGCGGCTGCTCGCCGGCGATCTTGATCTGCTCTATATCGCGCCGGAGCGGCTGTTGACGCCACGCTGCCTCGCTCTGCTCGGCCGCGCGCGGATTGCCCTGTTTGCGATCGACGAGGCGCACTGCGTGTCGCAATGGGGACACGACTTTCGACCGGAATATATCGGCCTGTCGGCGATATCCGAGCGCTTCCCTGACGTACCTCGTGTCGCGCTGACCGCCACGGCCGATGAGCTTACCCGTCAGGAGATCGTCGATCGCCTCCGGCTTGCCGACGCGCCGAGCTTTGTTGCAAGTTTCGACCGCCCGAATATCAAATATGAAATCGTCGACAAGCAAAACGCTCCGGCGCAACTGAAGGCCTTCATCGCCGAACGCCACTCCGGCGATGCCGGCATCGTCTATTGCCTGTCGCGCGCCAAGGTCGAGGATACCGCTGCCGCGCTGACCAAAGCCGGTGTGACGGCGCTGCCCTATCACGCAGGCCTCGACGCCAGCTCGCGCGCCCGAAATCAGGATCGTTTCATCAACGAGGACGGTGTGGTGATCGTTGCCACGATTGCATTCGGCATGGGTATCGACAAGCCCGACGTCCGTTTTGTGGCGCATCTCGATCTGCCGAAAAGCATCGAGGCCTATTATCAGGAGACCGGGCGCGCTGGACGCGACGGCAAGCCGTCCAGCGCCTGGATGGCGTATGGCTTGTCCGACATCGTGCAGCAGCGGCGCATGATCGAGGAATCCTCCGGCGCGGAAGCGTTCAAGCGGGTGTCGATCGGCAAGCTGGAGGCGCTGGTTGGACTCGCCGAAACCACGAGCTGCCGCCGCGCCCGCCTGCTCGGATATTTTGGCGAACATCCGAAAACGGCCAAATGCGGCAATTGCGACAACTGCCTGTCGCCGCCGCGGCTTCGCGACGGCAAGGTGATCGCGCAGAAGCTGTTATCCTGTGCCTATCGCACCGGACAGCGCTTTGGTGCCATGCATTTGATCGATGTTCTGATCGGCCGCTTGACCGAACGCGTCACGCAATTCGGGCATGACAGGATCTCGGTGTTTGGCATTGGCCGCGAGCTTAACGAAAAGCAATGGCGCGCCGTCATCCGTCAATTGGTGGCGCTGGACCACCTCCGGCCCGACACTGAAGCCTTTGGCGCGTTGAAGCTGACAGACTCCGCGCGCGGCGTCTTGAAAGGCGAGACCGAGGTGATGTTGCGCGAGGAGACGCCCGGCTCCCGCCTTCGCGCCAGCCGAACCAAATCCAGGCGCGGCGATATTTCTTCCCCGCCAACCGGCGAAGGTGAAGCCGGCGATCCGAACCTGCTCAGTTCCCTTCGGGCGTGGCGTTCGCAAATAGCCCGCAAGCGCGGCGTGCCGGCCTATGTCGTGCTGCACGATTCAACCATCGACGGCATCGCGACCTCGCGCCCGCGAACGCTGGAACAGCTCCGCGGCATCCCCGGCATCGGCGACAAGAAGCTCGAACATTACGGCGAACAGCTGGTCGCGCTGGTGACGGCGGCGGCATCCACGTCTCCACGACGAGCAAGCTGACCAAGATCGGAA
>JAJYAH010000011.1 GCA_021779635.1 Pseudomonadota bacterium
TCCGATCTTAGAACAGCAGATGATGTTCGAGGTGATAGTTCACATAATAAGGCGCGATGAACAGCCGTTCGAAAAAGCCCGCGCGCGTGGTGCGGGTGTTGCGCAACGGGTCGTCGCTGTCCGGCACCACGGCATGTTCGGCGATGTTGCGGATCCGGGTGATCACCATCATCCAGGTCAGCAGCGGCAATACCCACAACAGCGGATAGGCCCACCACACGCCCGCTGCGGCGAGTGCCGCAAAGAAAGCCAGATTGAATGCAATCTGGGGACCAAGCTTGTCCCGGAAGTGCGCGGCTCGCCGTGCGAGCGGCCAGGACGAGTCGCCGAGCGCATTGAGAAACTGCGCCTTGCGTTGTGCGTAGCCGGTCTGGCCGCTGATATCGCGCCAGAATTTCCGCCGATAGCTTTGCCTTGTGATTGGAAAATGCGCCGACAGGATCAGGTCAGGATCGTCGTCCTGCTGGGTGTGGGCGTGATGCTGCAGGTGATAACGGCGGTAGGCTTCGGTCTCGGCGAAAACCGGGTAGGCGCAGAGCCATTGACTGAGAGCCATGTTCAATCGGGGGCCGTTCGCCAGAGAACTATGCGCGCCGTCATGCATCAGGATCGTAAGTCCGAGCTGGCGTGAGCCGATGATCGCAACCGCCAGCACGAAGGTGAAGGGATTGGGCCACACCGCGACCATCGCCATCGAGCCAAGGATCAGGGTCCAGGCATGGGCGATCAGCGCGACGCCCTTCCAGGTCGACCGCGTGCGCACTTCGACAAGTTCCTGCTCGGTCATCAGGTCGCGGGCACGCATGCGAAGGGCGGTCATTGCTGTTTCTCCTTGCCGACGGACGAATTGCCAAGAGAATTGTCAAGAGAATTGCCACGAGAGCTGTCGAGGGACGAATTTTCGGCGCCAACCACCTTGAGCCGCACCGATGGAGGCGGCGCATCGGCCTGCTGGCCGATCAGCCGCAGCATCTCGGCGGCAAGATCGTCGGGCGAACGGCCCATCGCATGCCCCTCCAGTGTGACGCCGATCGCGATCGCCCAAAACCGCCGCGCGCTTGTTTCCGGATCGAGCCGCGAATGCCAGCCCCGCGCGGTCACCTCAGCGGCATAGGCGCGCAAGCCTTCGGCATGCAGCCGCTCGACCGTCCGTTCCACCAGCGGCGCGAGATCCTGCCTGCGGCGGGTCAGCGTCATGGCCTCGACGAAAAAGCCGACCGCATCCGATCCCATCACGCTATCGACCAGCGAGCGGGTATAATCCTGCGGCGAGAGCTGTTTGCCTGCGTGCTGTTCGGCCGCCCGCGCGACATACAGCACGTCACGGCATGCAGCTTCGACGAACAGCGCCTCCTTGGTGCGAAAATAGTAGGTGATCTGACTCGGAAACGCATTGGCTGCCGCTGCAATATCGGCAATCGAAACGGCCGCCAGCCCTTGCTCCTTGAACAGGCGGCTCGCCGAATCCAACAGACGCGAACGCATTTGCCGACCCGCGGTGCGTGTGGCGCGCGCCGTGTGCCTGGGATCGCTCAAACCGTCATTCGCAGCAGCACTCTTCATGTCGTCCTCTGGCGTCGAGGCGATAGGCACGATCCGGTCAGCGCTCTTGTTTGTTGTTTGTATGTCATACAAACAATATCGTCAAGCCTTTCGACGTGGCGGCCATGGCTTTGACGACGGCAGGTCAGCGTTTTCTTCCGCAGCGCCAGACGAGTCGGCGCTTTTTTTCGAAGTGCATGTCGATTTGCCACGGGGCCGCGAAGCTTGCAGGCAACCGACGCGAACAGGACCTCTTGAGGCGGCGCGCTGCGGAAGCCGCTGCTGCGGCGATGTCGCCATGATGCAGTTGTTCGCTGTGATCGGTGTTGCCTGCGTCGGATCGCCTCAAGCCAACCAGCAGCTTGTTGTCTTGTGAGCTTCTGCGCGCCTCAATCAGATCAGCTTCATCCCCTTCAAGCTCGCATGCCCGTTCTTGCCGACGATGATGTGGTCGTGCACCGATATCCCGAGCGGACCGGCGATGTCGATGATGGCGCGGGTCATCTGGATATCGGCCTGCGATGGCGTCGGGTCGCCGGAGGGGTGATTGTGCACCAGGATGATCGCGGTGGCGGACAATTCCAGTGCCCGCTTGATCACCTCGCGCGGATACACCGGCGTGTGGTCCACGGTGCCGACCTGTTGCACCTCGTCGGCGATCAACTGGTTGCGCTTGTCGAGAAACAGCAGGCGGAATTGTTCCTTGTCGGCGAACGCCATGCTGGTCCGGCAATAGTCGATCACGTCATTCCATGACGACAGCAGGGTACGTTGTTGCAGCTGGCCTTTGGCCACCCGGCTGGCGGCCGCCGCGATCAATTTGATCTCGGTGATCGTCGCATCACCGAGCCCGGCGACTTCGCGCAGCCGGGCCGCCGGCGCGTGAACGGCTTCGGCAAACGAGCCGAATTTGGCGATCAACGATTTGGCCAGCGGCTTGACGTCGCGCCGGGGCAGCGCGCGGAACAGCACCATCTCCAGCAATTCGTAGTCGCTCAGGGCGTCCGGTCCGGCGCCGAGAAAGCGTTCGCGCAGCCGCATCCGATGGCCGTGATAATGCGGCGTTTCGGCAGGTCCGGATTTCTTCGGAGTATCGCTGTCATCTGCGGGCATCGGCGCAACCATGCCGTGCCGGCCAGTTTTTGCAACGGCGAATTGTCAGATGATGCGGTTTGACCCGCCAGCGGTCATGCTGCCGCCGGCGGTTTCTCGGCGTGGCGTTGCGACAGCGTGAAGATTTCGACGCCATTGGCGGTTACGCCGACCGAATGCTCGAATTGCGCCGACAGCGAGCGGTCGCGCGTCACCGCCGTCCAGCCGTCGGACAGAATCTTCACATGCGGCTTGCCGAGATTGATCATCGGCTCGATGGTGAAGAACATGCCGGGCTTCAACGCCACGCCTTCGCCGGGCCGCCCGATGTGAATGATGTTGGGCTCGTCGTGGAACATGCGGCCCAGACCGTGGCCGCAGAAATCGCGCACCACGCTCATGCCCTGCGGTTCGACGAAGCTTTGAATGGCATGGCCGATATCGCCGGTGGTGGCGCCGGGTTTGACCGCGGCAATGCCGCGCATCATGGCCTCATAGGTCACCTCGATCAGCCGCTCGGCCTTCCGGGCGATCGGACCCACCGCATACATCCGGCTCGAATCGCCGTACCAGCCCTCGACAATGAAGGTCACGTCGATATTGACGATGTCGCCTTCCTTCAACACCCGGTCCCCGGGCATGCCGTGACAAACCACGTGGTTGATCGACGTGCAGGTCGAATAGCGATAACCGCGATACATCAGGGTGGCGGGGTAGGCGCCGTGACCGAAGGCGAAGTCGCGGACGAAATCGTCGATCCGCGAGGTCGGCACACCCGGCTTGACGAGATCGGTCAGTTCATCGAGGCACTTGGCCACCAGTGCGCCTGCCTTGCGCATGCCTGCGAAGCCGCTGGGCCCGTGCAGCTTGATCTGCCCGGTTTTGCGCAAGGATGTATCGGAGGCTTCGATATAGCTCATGGGCCAATCATATTCTGGCGGGCAGGGAACCGCTAAGGGATGAATTCGGGCACTAATTTAATGATCGGAACGATGAGTGCAAGCCAAGGTTGGGCGCTGTGTCGGAGCACGACCGGAACCGAACGGATTTTCCCAGGCCGTGACGTTCCCCAGGGTGCATGGGCGTCAGGTCGAAACCTCCACGGTAGCTTCGACCGGGAGGGCGCCGCCGCGGACCCGGATTTCGCGCACCGGATAGGGGACGCGGATGCCCTCGCGCTTGAAGGCGTCCCACAGCGACAGCATCACATCGCTCTTCACACTGTCCATCCCGTCCGGGTCGGGGATCCAGAAGGTCAGCGAAAACTTCATGCCGGCCTCGGCGAACTCCACCAGGATGCAGTTCGGCGGCTTGAGCTTGATGATGCGTGGCGACGCCGCGGCGATTTCGACCGCCAGTTTGCAGACCAGCCGCGGATCGGCCTCGTAATTGGCCCCGAAATTGACCTTCACCAGCGTATTCTTGTCGGTGTAGGTCCAGTTGGTGACCTTTTGCGTCACCAAATCCTCATTCGGGATCAGGAATTCGCGTCCGTCGCCGGCGGCGACCGAAATATAGCGCGTTTTCATCGCGCTGATGCGGCCGGAACTGTCGCCGATGGTGACGAGATCGCCCGGCTTCACCGATTTGTCCACCAAAAGGATGATGCCGCTGATGAAGTTAGCGACGATTTTCTGCAAGCCAAAGCCGATGCCGACGCCGGCCGCGCCCGAGAAGATCGCCAGCGCCGAGAGATTGATGCCGACCGCGCTCATGACGATCGCGACGGCGAATATCATGAGCGCCAGCCGGATCATCTTGACCAGCAGAACCTGGATCGACGGCGTCAGATCGCTGGATCGCGTGATCCGGCTTTCGACGAAGTTGCTGATGATATTGGACAGCCACAGCGCCACCACCAGGAGCACGCCGAGCTTGATCAGCAGCAATGGCGTCAGCCGCAGACCACCGAGCACGATCGAGACCGAGTCGAGCGCATCGATGGCCGGGTCAAGCTGCCCGATAATGCTCAGCGCCGCCACCAGCCACGCCGACAACGATACCAGGCGGACGATAAAGCTGTTCCGAATAACAGATGTCACGAGGCGGATGATCAGCCACGCGAAAGCAAGCTTGAAGGCAACGCCGAGCAGATAGCTGCGGCTGGGCCAGGTCGACATCACCATAACCAGGCGTGCCAGCCTCATCAGCACCGCGAACACCGCCGTCGAGGCGCTGTCGACCAGCATCCGCATGAACAGCCGAAGTGGCGCCGGCCAGCCCATGCCGCGCTCGGTCAGGTCGACCCGCGAGCGAACGGCCGCGCCGGTGGCAAACGCGATCCCGGCGCCGGCCAGAATCACGCCAAGCTGCAGATAGAACCATGGCGATGTGACCTCAGCGCCGACCGAACGCGCGGCGGAATGAAGAAAATCAGTGATGTCTGTAAGGTCCAGATCCATTGTCAAATCTCATCGCGGGCGGATCGGCGCCGGGCAAAAGCTGATTCGAAACTCCCGCAGATTCCCATAATCGCTGCGTGGACGCCATCGCGCCGACACGCCCGTGGAACGATTCAAGGCCAGGCAAATCGGGCACATTGTCGCCAGTGCCTCTTGCTTTCCAAAGTCGGTGCTCGACGGTGTCGCAACCGTTCGCGCATTACGGAAACGGAGCCCTTCCGGCAAAAATGGGTTGGCGTCGAACTATCGCGACGATAAGGATGCAACTGCAAGTATTTACGATGGGGTTGCGATCGTTCATGGCCTCTCTCGATTCGGTCAGCATAGCCATTCTTCTGGGCGCCGCGCTGGTGATGGCCGGCATTCTGTCGAGCCTGCTGGCGCTGCGCTTCGGCGCGCCGTTGCTGCTGGTGTTCCTGTTCATCGGCATGCTGGCCGGCGATTCCGGTCCGGGGCAGCTGCGGTTCGACGATGTGCGGACCACCTATCTGGTGGGTTCGGTGGCACTGGCGCTGATCCTGTTCGATGGCGGCCTGCGCACGCGGTTTCAGAGCATCCGCGCGGTGCTCGCGCCGTCGATGGCGCTGGCGACGGTCGGCGTGCTGCTGACCGCGCTGATATCGGCGCCGGTCGCCAAATATGCGCTCGACCTGAACTGGACCGAGGCCCTGCTGGTGGGCGCCGTGGTGGCGTCGACCGATGCCGCGGCGGTGTTTCTTTTGGTGCACGCACAGGGCTTGCGGCTGCGGCCGCGCGTCGGCGCGACGCTGGAGGTCGAATCCGGCACCAACGATCCGTTCGCGGTATTTCTCACGCTGATGCTGGTGGAATTGATCTCAAGCGGCGAAAGCTCGTTCTGGCATGTCGCGCTGGAATTCGGCCGCGAGGCCGTGCTCGGCGCCGTCATTGGCGTCATCGGCGGCCGTTTCGTGGTGCTGTCGCTGAACCGCGTCGCGTTGCCGCAGGGGCTGCACGCGCCGTTTGTCGCCACCGCAGCATTGGTGATTTTCGGTGCCGCACAGATCGCGCACGCCTCCGGATTCCTCGCGGTTTATCTCGCCGGCATCATCATTGGCAACCGGCCGACGCGGGCGCATAATTCGGTGGTGACGTTTCTCGACGCCGCGACCTGGCTGGCGCAGATCGTGATGTTCGTCCTGCTCGGTCTTCTGGTCTCGCCGCATCGGCTGGGGAGCAGCGTCATCCCGGCCGTGATCGTGGCGCTGGTGCTGATGCTGGTGGCGCGGCCGCTCGCGGTGTTCTTCTGCCTGGCGCCTTTTCGCTTCAATTGGCGGGAAAAGATCTTTATCGCCTGGACCGGCCTGCGCGGCGCGGTGGCGATCTTTCTGGCGTCGATCCCGATGCTGGTCGGGCTGTCGAAGGCATATCTGTATTTCGACGTTGCCTTTGTCGTCGTCATTATCTCGCTGTTGCTGCAGGGCTGGACGCTGGCCTTCGCGGCCCGGCGGCTGCATGTGGCGCTGCCGCGCTCGGATCGCGGGCCTCGCCGCGTCGAACTCGATCTGCCGGGCCAGCTCGAGCAACAACTGGTCGGCTATTCCGTCCGTCCGAAAAGCCTGTATTTTCGGCGCGGCCTCATTCCGTCCTGGTCGAAGCCGACACTGGTGATTCGCGACCAGCGGATTCTCTCGCCCGCCGAGGCCGATCCGGTCGCCGCCGGCGACTATATCTATCTGCTGGCGCCGCCGGAAAAAGCCGAAGCGCTCGACCGTTTTTTTGTCGACATGCAGCCGAGTTCGGCGCCCGATCCCCATCTGCTGGGAGATTTTGTCGTCTCCGGCGAGATCACGCTTGGCGATCTTGCGGCAACCTACGGGGTCGGCGTCGATGCCGAGCAATCAAAGCTGACGCTCGCCGACTATTTCGATGTTCATCTCGATCACGCGCCGAAGGAAGGCGCGACGCTGACGCTCGATTCCATCGTTCTGGTGGCGCGCAGTATCGGCGGCGGCAGGGTCAATGTCGTCGGACTGCGCCTGCCCGAAGATGAAGAAGAGGTCGTGCCATTGACGCGGATGGCGTCGCTCAAGCAAAAGCTGTCGAGCATGTGGTCGTCGGCAGCCGGGATCTAGAGCACAACCATGGCGCGCTTGGCGCAGAGACCAAGGTTCGAATCCCCGGTGAAAGGTACCGGCTCCGTCGGGGGTCAGGCCGGCGAGTTAGCGGCGGGCAACACCTCGGCTCCGCCGAAGGCGGTCACATGCCCGCGCTTGAGCATGACAATATGCGTCGCCAGCTGGCGCATTTCGTCGGGGTCATGGCAGACATAGACCATCGGTACGCCGGCTTCGTCGCGCAGGCGCACGAGATAGGGCAGGATCTCCTCCTTGCGCGCTTCATCCAGCGATCCCAACGGCTCGTCCAGCAGCAGCAGCCTTGGCCGTGCCAACAGCGCACGTCCGAGCGCCACGCGCTGGCGCTCGCCGCCGGACAATCGGCCCGGACGGCGATCCAGCAGGCTGGTGATATCGAGCAGGTCGGTGACGCGCGCGCGCTGGGCGGGATCGTCGGCAAGGCCGTGCATTCGGCGGCCGTAGTCGAGATTCCGGCGCACATCGAGATGCGGAAACAACCGTGTGTCCTGGAACACATAGCCGATCCGGCGACGATGTGGCGGGATATGGATGCCCGCCGCGGTATCGTCGAGGGTTTCGCCGTCAATGGCGATGATGCCGCGATCGGGCCGCAGCAATCCTGCGATCATGTTGATCAGCGAGGTCTTGCCGGCGCCCGAAGCGCCGAACAGCCCGGTGACCCTGCCCTCGCTGGCGAACGAGGCTTCGATCGCGAACTCGCCGAGCTGTTTTGAGACGTCGACGCGCAACATGATCAATTCCCGTGCAGGCGCGCGTTGGCGCGCCGCGCGAACCATTCGGAAGCGATCAGCGCCGCCATCGCGATGAGAATTGAGACCACCACCATCCGCAGCGCCGCGGCATCGCCGTCCGGGGTCTGGATCAGCGAATAGATCGCCGCGGAAATGGTCTGGGTCTCACCGGGGATATTTGACACGAAGGTAATGGTGGCGCCGAATTCGCCGATCGCCTTGGCAAAGCCGAGCACCATGCCGGCCAGCACTCCCGGCAGGGCCAGCGGCAAGGTAATGGTCAGGAACACCCGCCAGGGTGCAGCGCCCAACGTTGCGGCCGCCTGCTCGAGGCGGCGATCCACCGCTTCGATGGAGAGCCGGATCGGCCGGACCAGCAGTGGAAACGACATCACGCCACAGGCCAGTGCGGCGCCGGTCCAGCGGAATGCGAACACGATCCCGAGGTGGTCCGCAAGCCAGGCGCCGACCAGGCCGCGTCGCCCGAATGTCAGCAACAGCAGATAGCCGGTAACGACTGGAGGCAGCACCAGCGGCAAGTAGATCAAGGCATCGACGACCGACTTGCCCCAGAAATCGCGTCGTGCCAGCAGCCACGCCACCGCGATCCCGAGCGGCGTGGCCACCAGTGTTGCAACCGAGGCAACCCGCAGCGAAAGCTGGATCGCCGTCCACTCCGTCGGCGAAATATCGAACACGTTTCAGGTCGTCGGGTTGATCAGGAATTTGAAGCCATATTTCTCGAAGATGGCCTTGGCTGTCGATGTCCGCAGGAACGCGAGATAATCGGCGGCTTCCGCTTTCGCGGTCGCCGTCGCCGCCACCGGGTAGATGATCGGCGGATGCGAATCGGCCGGGAATGTGCCGACGATCTTGACCGCGGGCTCGACCCTGGCATCCGTCGAATAGACGATGCCCATCGTCGCTTCGCCGCGCGCCACCAGCGTCAACGCGGCGCGCACGCTCTCCGCCATCGCGAATTTCGGCTCGGCGGCTTGCCACGCACCAAGTTTCTCCAACGCCGCCTTGGCGTATTTGCCGACCGGAACCGCCTTCACGTCGCCGGTGGCAATCTTGCCGTCGTCGGCGAGTTTGGCGAGATCGAAGCCCGGCCCGATCGTCACATTGTCGATCTTGGAATCCTTTGGTGCGATCAGCACGAGGCTGTTGCCGAGCAGATCGACCCGGGTTGGCGCGTTGATGTTCTTCTTGCCGATCGCGTAGTCCATCCAGTCGGTGTCGGCGGACACGAAGATATCCGCCGGCGCGCCCTGCTCGATCTGCTTGGCCAATGCCGAGCTTGCGGCATAGCTGGCCAGCACTTTGACGCCGGCCTTCGCGGTATAGGCGGCGTCGATATCATCAAGCGCGTTCTTCATTGAAGCCGCCGCAAATACAGTAAGGCTCTTGTTCTGGGCAAGGGCAGGCGAGAAGGTCGATCCAAACAGCAAGGCGAAAGCGATGAATGGTCCGGCTAGACGATGCATTGGTCGCTCCCGTGCGCCTTCGCGGCGCATCGCGCGCGCAAATCAGGCGTTGGTTGAATGTGGACGCGACAGGCGGAAGCACCGTTCCACTGGGTCCCGACGACTTACGGTCGGTCGGGATATCGCCAACAAAAACAATAACAGGCTGAGGGTTTGGGTAAAGTCTTCCCGGAGCGCGTTCGGCAAAAAGGAGGAACCGGCTTTTGGGCCCGATCGCGCGCCGGGGCATCATGCGCCGGTCTATTCCGACGGCAGGATCGCCACCGACACGGCGTTTTCCTTGACGCCGGTGATCTGGAGCACGAACGGGCCTGCCGAAATCTCGTATTTCATGGTCTTGCGAATGCCGTCGCAATCGGTGGCGCCGCTGAAGGCCTTTGGCTTCAGGGCATGGCCGTCCTGAACCAGGTCGACCCAACCGCCTGCGGACAGGCTGATGGTGTAGATACCGGGCTTCGGCGCGTTTTTGAAATTCGCAAATCCTGCAAAGGTGCCTTCCTTTGGCGCCCGTTCGGGCGGCGTCGGCAGCCTGGCCTCCGCCGGGGTGTGCAACCCGAGCGTGATCCCGGTTGCCGGCAATGCGGCGAGTTCGCCGCCGGATGCAAGCTTGATGCGATCCGGCGCCGTCAACGCAGCCCGCTCGCGCTCGATCGGCCATTTGAACTTGTCACAGCCGCTCGGTTCTTCCGCCGCCCATGCGGGAGCCGTTCCGAGCAAGACCAGCGCGAGGAGCAAGGGGGCGCGCATGATCAATCCACCGCGATCATGACGTCGGAGGCCTTCACCACCACGGTCACGTGACCCTTGGCCTTGATGCCCAACTCATCGACGGCCTCGTTGGTGATCGAGGAGGTGACGATCTGGCCATTACCGATATCGACGCGGATATGCGAGGTGGTCGCACCCTTCTTCACTTCGACGACGGTGCCCTTGATCTGGTTACGTGCACTGATGCGCATGATGAATCCTTCATGGTTTTTATCCCGTTCATGACGACGGCCGGCATCGACAATTGGGATTGAAGATTGAAAGAGGATCAGCAGCCCTGACCCAAAACCTCGCCTGCGCTTACGGCGCGGCAATGTCCGACACTAGCGTGTTTTCGAGCCCAATGAAATCACCTTGCGTCGGGGTTTTGTCACTGCTTGGCATCCGGCGCGGCCAGAACCGCCCGGCAATCCGCCGGCAATTGGGCCAGCGTCATCGGCTGGCTCGGCTTCGGCGGTTCTTTCGGCGGCTCCGGGTGGAGTACCGAATCCTTGAACCAGTAGGCGAGATCGTCGGTGCTGCAGCCTTCACCGCCCGTCTGCGGCGGTTGGGGCTTGCAATCGCGGCTGCCGGCCGGGCAGGCCATACGGATGTGGAAATGATAATCGTGACCCCACCACGGCCTGATCTTGGACAGCCAGCTACGGTCGCCCTTGGCCTCGCGGCACAGCGCCTTCTTGATGGCGGCGTTCACGAAGATGCGCTGGACGCTCGGCTCCTGCGCGGCGTCGCGCAGCACCATGAGATGACCAGGGGTAAAGACTCTCGGGTCGATGTCGAGGCGGTCGTCGCGCACCATCATCACCGCGGACATTTCCTCGCGTTCTTCGCGGGAAAGGCGGCGATCGGGCATCGGTGTCAGCCAGATATCCGCATCGAGCCCGATCTGATGGCTGGCGTGGCCGCTGAGCGCCGGGCCGCCGCGTGGCTGTGCGATGTCGCCGACCAGTATTCCCGGCCAGCCGGCGTCCTTGTGCGCCTTGACCGACAGCCGCTTCAAAAGCGCGATCAGATCGGGATGTCCCCAATTGCGGTTGCGCGACAGCCGCATCACCTGCCAGGTCTCGCCATTGACGGGCATTTGCGCCGCGCCCGCGATGCAGCCTTTGGAATAGAAGCCGATCACCCGCGTCGGCATTGCCGCCGGCAACAGTTTGCGCGCGAACAACTCCTTTGCGCCGAGCTTGGGATCGTTGGGATTGGCCAGCGGCGGCAGCGGTTTGGGATCGACGGTACCCTTGTCCTGCGCCAGCACCGCATTGGCGCCGGAGAGAGCGGCGGACAGCAGCAGAGGGATGAGAATCAGGCGAAGGTTCATCGGGTCACTCTATAGCGCAAGGATAGCACGAAAGCAGCCGCCGGAGATCACATGCGCGATCGCAACCGCTTGATCGCCGGCGCCGATTTTCGCGGAAATACTAGAATGCGCCGATGCCGCACGCGATTTTCCTTTATTGCGGCTTCGCCATTTGCGGCACCAATGATCCGGCACAGCTTGGCGGTCCGGCCTCGCATGGCTGCGTCAGGCTGCACCCGTCGCATGCAGCCGCACTGTTCGCATTGGTCGAGCGCAACGGCCACGCCACACCGCATCGAGATTTCGAACTGGTTGCAGGCGCAGCGGGCTACCATGGGTTAACCATTCGATAACCTAGTCGATCATTAGCGAAACTTCGTGCGACGATACGCAAAATTCGCGGCACGCAAGGTGAAACCGTCGCGGTAGTCCCTGTCGGTATGCAAGATAGAAGATTCTGCCTCGCTTGTTCGCATGCGCTACCGGCCACGCGTCGAGCACGGCTATTTTTCCGCTATTATTTGCGAATTCGCCACTTAAACAGGCAGCCGGAACACGAAAAACATCCCGGCAGGATATTGGTGAGCGGAAGGTCTCCGCCGGATAGCGATACCATTTTTTCAGACACTTATCGGAGAACGATCGACGCAGAGTGCGAGTGGGGGCGTAATGATGCCGAGAGTCCGGCCAAAGACGGCGAGGAAACCGAAGCATGCGGTGCTCGCCCGCATCGCCGGCCGGCCGGCGAAGCCCAGTCCGAAGCTCTCGAATGGCAGCCGGCGCCTTTCAACAGAGATCGGCGAGATTGTGCGCAAGCGCGCGGAGGCTGAGGCGGCGATTGCCGAGGCGCGAAAATCCCACGAGCGACTGCGCGAGGCGATTGACATTCTGCCGCAGGGTATCGTGTTCCTCGACGCCGAGGGACGCTACATTCTCTGGAACAAGAAATATTCCGAGATCTACAACCGCAGCTCCGACTTGTTCAAGCCGGGCGCGCGGCTGCAGGATACGATCCGGATCGGCGTCGAACGCGGCGATTATCCGGAAGCGATCGGCCGAGAGGAAGAGTGGGTCGCCGAGCGGCTGGGCAAGCTCTATCAGCCCGGCGAACGCCACGAGCAAGTTCTGGCCGACGGCCGCTGCATCCTGATCGAGGAGCGGCTGACCGAGGATGGCGGCATCATCGGCCTGCGGGTCGACATCACCGAGTTGAAGCAGCGCGAGGCCTCATTCCGGTTGCTGTTCGACAGCAATCCGGTTCCCATGATCGTATGCGCGCTGGATGACGAACGCATCCTTGGTGTCAACGACGCTGCGGTCGAGCATTATGGCTATAGCCGCACCGAGTTTGAAAGGCTCACCATCCGCAGCGTCCAGGCATTCGGATCCGAACCGCCGTGGGCCGGCGACCGCAGCCGTGACGAACTGGCGGCGCGCACCTGGAAGCACGTCAAGGCTGACGGAACGTTGATCGATCTGGCGATTTATTCGCGTCATCTGGTCTATGGCGACCGGCCCGCGGTATTGCTCGCGTTGATGGACATCACTGAACGCAAGCGTGCCGAGGCGCGGCTCACCTTCATGGCGCAGCACGACGGCCTGACCGGGCTGCCGAACCGCAATCTGCTGCGCCAGCGGATGGACGAGATCCTGCAGCAGACGCGGCGCAGCGCGGACAGGGCCGCGGTGATGATACTCGGCCTCGACAATTTCAAAGCAGTCAACGATGCGCTTGGCCACGGCATTGGCGACAAACTGCTGCGCGGCGTCGGCAAGCGCCTGCGGTCGACGTTGCGCGAGGAGGACACGCTTGCCCGCCTGAACTCCGACGAATTCGCGATCGTCCAGAGCGGGCTGACGCGGCCGGAAGACGCCGTGTTGCTGGCGAGGCGGTTATTGGAGGCGATCGGCGATCCCTATCTGCTTGACGGCCATTCCATCGTCATCGGCGCCAGCATCGGCATCGCGATGGCCCCGGGCGATGGCGAGGAGTCCGAAAAGCTTCTGAAAAATGCCGACATGGCGCTGTCCCGCGCCAAGAACGAGCAGCGCGGCACGTTCAGCTTCTTCGAAGCCGGAATGGATGCCCGCGCCCAGAGCCGTCGCAAGATCGAGATCGATCTGCGCGACGGGATCCAGAATGACGTGCTGCGGCCGTATTATCAGCCGGTGATCGATCTCTCGAGCGGGCGCATCACCGGCTTCGAGGCGCTGGTACGCTGGCCGCATCCCGAACGCGGCATGATCTCGCCGGCCGAATTCATACCGGTGGCCGAGGAGACCGGCCTGATCAATGCGCTGGGCGGCCTGATGCTGCGCCGTGCCTGCATGGACGCGGCGCTCTGGCCCGATGACGTCCGGGTAGCGGTCAACCTGTCGCCGCTGCAGTTTCGCGTCGGCAATCTGCTGTCCGTGGTAGTTGATGCACTCAAGCTATCCGGCCTGCCGGCCAAGCGGCTCGAGCTTGAGATCACCGAAACGCTGCTGCTCGAAAAGAGCAGCCAGGTACTTGCCACGTTGCACGCGCTACGCGCCCTGGGCGTGCGCATCTCGATGGACGACTTCGGCACCGGCTATTCGAGCTTGAGCTATCTGCGAAGCTTTCCGTTCGACAAGATCAAGATCGACCAGTCGTTTGTTCGCGACCTCGCCGCCCATCGCGATGCGCAGGCGATCGTGCGCTCGATCATCAGCCTTGGCGTGGGCCTCGGTGTGACGATTACCGCCGAAGGCGTCGAAACCGAAGACGAGTTGAGCTGCCTGCGCTCGGAGGGCTGTCATGAGGGACAGGGCTTCCTGTTCAGCCAGGCGCGGCCCAATGCCGAAATCGCCGATCTCCTGAAAGCGCAGTGCGGCGCCGATTGCACCGCGCCCGAGGATCCCGCCGAGAAACCCGCACTCGTCGCCTGAGAGCGGTGGCTACGAGCTTGTGTTGGCGGTTTTGCGCCTGCGCAGATGATAGGTCAGCGCCAGCGCCACGCAGTGGCGCAGTTCCGGTTCGGGAATTTCCTCCGCGATTCAGCAGGATGCGGAATCCGGAGAATCTAGACGTGGCTTGCTCCTCGGCCTCTTGCTTCGCGGACGCCTCAAGGCAGCCTGTCCGTGCATTTGGTCGCGTGGCTTTCAGGCGTCCATTGCCGGCGCGCCGGGATCGGTGGCCAGGATCGCCCTGCCGACATCTTCGTAATGCGTGTCGCGGGCCTGGATCTGCTGCGCGATGGCGTGCATGTCGCGGAAGCGGCGTTCGAACCTGTTGGCGCTGAACACCGCGGTGGCGCCTGCCATGTGATAGGCCGCATCGACCACCGAGGCCGCCTGATGGATCGTCCAGGTCGATGCCAGGCGAAGCGCTGCGCGGTGGTCCTCGGTGTACTTGCCCGTAACCTCGAGATCGCGCCAAACCTCGCTGGTTGTGGCATAGAGATAGGCGCGCGCTGCGCGCAAATTGCCTTCGATGCGCCCAACGGCGCCCTGCACCGCATTGTTATCGCGCATCGCCTTGATGCCGACCGACGCCTTGCCGCGCGCCAGTTCGACGGCGGCGTCGAGCGTGGCCCGCGCGACGCCGAGCGAGACCGCGGCGAAGCCCAGTCCGAAAACGATGTTGGTGGTGAGCCGATAGAGCGGCCCCGTTTCACGCACTGCGGCCGGTTCATCACGCAATGCTGTAAATTTTTCGGCGATAAACAGATTTTCGACCGAATAGGAGTCCGTGCCGGTGCCCTTGAGGCCGATGACGTCCCAGACGTCGTACATCGTGGCGCTCGCCAGCGGAAACAGGATGGTGCGCACTTCCGGCGCGCCATCGGGCCTGCGCCGCCGGGTGCCGTCGGCTTCCACGATCTGGACATGCGCGCCGAGCCAGCTTGCCTGCCGGGAGCCGCTGGCGAAGTCCCAGCGCCCGGTGGCCCGGTAGCCGCCGGGAACGACATGCGCCTCGCCGGCGATCGCGCCCCAGGCGAGGATGCCGCCGGGCGCACCGAAAATCTGGTGCGCCGCATCGGCATCGAGATAGGCCGCGATCATGGCGCAGACGCTGCATTGGCCGAGGCACCACGCCGTCGAAGCGTCGGCCTTCGCCACCTCTTCGAGCATCTGCATGAAGATTTCGGGCGGCGCCTCGGTGCCACCCGCACTTTGCGGCAACAGCACGCGATAAAGCCCGTTCTCGATCAGGGCGGCAACCACCGGCTGGGTGAGGCGTCGGGTCCGCTCGGTCTCATCGGCCTCGCGCGTGATCAGCGGCGCCAGCGCTCGCGCGCGCTCGACCAGTCCGAAACCGGGAAGCTTGTTCATGCGTCTTCTCGCCCATTTTTGGGGTTCTGATTGGTGGAGCCGCAATGGTGATCTATTCGCCGCCGTCGATCAAGATGGGCGGTGCTGAGACAAGGGTAGATGCCAGTCACGGCTGCATCATTGCGCCAGCCCGAGGACCAGAAGGAGCGCGCGGTCGAGTTGCTCGGACGTTTCAGCGTCGATGCGGCCAATAACCCGCCGAATGCGATCACGGCGAAGCGCGACCAATTTATCTGTCATGATTTGCGACCGAAGGCGAAGACCGCTTTCCGGTGCAACCTCGATCAGCGGTCGGAGTGAAAGTCCGGCCTGCAGGTCAGACGATACAGGACAGACGAAGATCGTCGAAAGACCGGCAGCGAATTTGTCGCCTTGAACAACAACGCCGGGCCGGGGCCTCCCGAGATCGCTCGGAACGACCATCAGCACGACATCTCCCCGCGCTATTTCCACGATTCCCAATCGTAAACCGACTCGATCCAGTCATCGATCGCGTCGTTTTCCGGATGCTGCGCCATCAATTTAATCTCACGGCGGATTTCCGAGAGCACCTTGGGATCGCGTAAATCCGGCACCCAATGCTGCACCGGACGCAGCCCCTGCGCACGCAGGCGCTCGCGGCGCGAAGCCATCCGCTGCTGCGGGGTGCGGGGTTTTGCCTTTTCCGGGGTCGAGGCCATGGGTGGAACGTAACATGTTACGCGCGGAAACTCAATGGTACGCCGACTTCAGCTATCCACCTTCAGCGCGGCGATGAACGCCTCCTGTGGGATGTCGACCTTGCCGAACTGCCGCATCTTCTTCTTGCCTTCCTTCTGCTTCTCCAGAAGTTTGCGCTTGCGGGTGATGTCGCCGCCATAGCATTTCGCGGTGACGTCCTTGCGCAGCGCGCGCACGGTTTCGCGCGCGATCACCTTGCCGCCGATCGCCGCCTGGATCGGAATCTGGAACATGTGCGGCGGGATCAGTTCCTTCATCTTCTCGACCATGGCGCGGCCGCGGCCCTCGGCGCGCTGGCGGTGCACCAGCATCGACAGCGCGTCGACCGGCTCGTTGTTGACCAGAATCTGCATCTTCACGAGGTCGGCCGGCTTGTAGTCGGTGAGATGATAGTCGAACGAGGCATAGCCCTTGGAAACCGACTTCAGGCGGTCGTAGAAATCGAACACCACTTCATTGAGCGGCAACTCGTATTTCACCATCGCGCGGTTGCCGACGTAAGTGAGCTCTTTCTGCGAACCGCGCCGATCCTGGCACAGCTTCAAGACGCTACCGAGATATTCGTCCGGGGTGAGGATGGTGGCCTCGATCCAGGGTTCCTCGATCTCGGCGATCTTCACCACATCGGGCATGTCGATCGGATTGTGAATCTCGATCACCTGCCCGTCGGTCAGATGCATCTTGTAGATCACCGACGGCGCGGTCGCGATCAAATTGAGGTCGAATTCGCGGGACAATCGCTCCTGAATGATCTCCAGATGCAACAGGCCGAGAAAGCCGCAGCGGAAGCCGAAACCCAATGCGGCGGAAGTTTCCATCTCGAACGAGAAGCTGGCGTCATTGAGCCGCAGCTTGCCCATCGCCGCGCGCAAGGTCTCGAAGTCGTCGGCGTCGACCGGAAACAGGCCGCAGAACACCACGGGAATCGCCGGCTTGAAGCCCGGCAGCATTTCCGTCACCGGCTTGCGGTCGTCGGTGATGGTGTCGCCTACTCTGGTATCGGCGACTTCCTTGATCGCGGCGGTGATGAAGCCGATCTCGCCGGGACCGAGCTCCTCGATCTGCTGCATCTTCGGCGTGAAGAAGCCGACCCGCTCGACGTCATAGGCGGCGTTGGTGCCCATCATCCGGATGCGCTGGCCCTTTTTCATCACGCCATCGACGATCCGGACCAGCACCACCACGCCGAGATAGACGTCGTACCAGCTGTCGACCAGGAGCGCCTTCAGCGAGGCGTCACGGTCGCCCTTCGGCGCCGGCAGCCGGTGAACGATGGCTTCCAGCACGTCGTCGATACCGAGGCCGGTCTTGGCGGAGATCATCACCGCGTCGGAGGCATCGATGCCGATCACGTCCTCGATCTGCCGCTTGACCTGATCCGGTTCCGCCGCCGGCAGGTCGATCTTGTTGAGGACCGGCACGATCTCGTGGCCGGCGTCGAGCGCATGGTAGACGTTGGCGAGCGTCTGCGCCTCGACGCCCTGGCTCGCATCGACCACCAGCAGCGAGCCTTCGCAGGCCGCCAGCGACCTCGAAACCTCATAGGCGAAGTCGACATGGCCGGGCGTGTCGATCAGGTTGAGGATGTAGGTCTTGCCGTCCTTGGCCAGATAGCTCAGCCGCACGGTCTGCGCCTTGATGGTGATGCCGCGCTCGCGCTCGATATCCATGGAATCGAGCACCTGTTCCTTCATCTCGCGCGCCTGCAAGCCCCCGGTGGTCTGAATCAGACGGTCGGCCAGCGTCGATTTGCCATGGTCAATATGCGCAACGATGGCGAAGTTGCGGATGTTGGAAATAGGGATAGATGTCATGGGCGCGGGATAGCATTCGCCCCCCGGTGCGGCAACCATATTGCAGCCTTTTGACGGCACAACTTCACGCCAAGCTGATTTCACTTGGGTCAAAAACGCGCTACGCAGACGGTTATGTCAGGCGCCTGGTTTCTGCCCGCAAATTTGTACGCATATGCATCGTCGAAGGTCCGGCGGCTGGCGGCATGGCTCGCCGCGTCGGCCTCCGATCCCGAGGCCGGCCTCGGCCTGGTGATCGGCTTTGCCGCTGCGCATGCGGTGCTCTGGACCCTGATTCTGATCAATCTCAAGGCGGCACAGGATGTCCACATGGACGTTGCGGAAGCCTATGCCTGGGGCCAGAAAGTTCTGCTCGGCTACGGCAAGCATCCGCCGCTGTCGGGGTGGATCGCGGGCATCTGGTTCACGATGTTTCCGGTCGCCAACTGGGCAACTTACGCATTGGCGATGACGACGCTTGGCTGCGGGCTGGTGATCTGCTGGCTGATCGCGTTGCGCGTAGTCGACCGCCGCCGCGCTTTCTTCGTGGTGGTGATGCTGGCGCTCTACCCGATCTTCAACTTCAAGGGCTTCAAGTATAATCCGGACCTGCTGCAGCTCGTGACCCTGCCGCTGGTGGTGCTGGCCTATCTGCATGCGTTCGAGAAGCGCGATGCGCGCTCCGGGCTGTGGCTCGGCCTCGCCGGCGCACTGGCGCTGATGACCAAATATTGGGTGCTGACCATGATCGGCGCGATCGGGATCGCCGCGCTGCTTCATCCCGATCGGTTGCGGTTCCTGCGCTCGCCGGCGCCATGGGTTGCGATTGTCACCCTGGTGGTCGCGATGCTTCCGCATCTGTGGTGGTTGAAGCAGGTCAATTTCGTGCCGCTGACTTACGCGGGCGATACCTATGAGTTGCAGAGCCGTGCGCAGTGCCTTCGGCTGGTCCTCGGCTATATCGGCCACAATCTGGCGCTGCTCGCTCTGCCGGTGGCATTGGCGGCACTGGCGCTGGCCTGGTTGCCGCGATGGTGGACGACCTTGGCGCAACATCCGTCGGCGCTGTTCACGCGCGCCTGGTCGCGCGGGACCAATCCCGCAGTGAATCTTTCCCAGGCGCTCAATATCTGGATCATCCAGATCGTGGTTGCGATCGGGCCTCCGCTCGGCGGCTTGATTTTCATCATCTATATGAAGACCGACTGGGGGATCTCGCTGTTCTTTCTGACCCCGCTGGCGCTGGTTGCGATACCGTCGCTGCGGCTGCAAAGAATCGCGCTGTTTCGCATTGTCGCGATCTGGCTGGTGTTGACGCTCGCGGTGCTTGCCGCCTCGCGTACCATCGCGGCCCGCGAATTCGCCGAAAATCCCAATGGCGCATCAGGCTATGCCGCGCGTTCCGAACTCGCCCGCGAGCTGACGCAAGTCTGGCATGAGCGCTTCAACTCGCGATGGGCCGTGGTCGCCGGGGCTACGGATATCGGCGAGCCGATGACATTCTACAGTCCGGATCATCCGGCGCCGTTCACGCCCGGCGAACTCTGGGCGTCGGGGTTGACCTCGCTCGAGGAGGCCAAGCGGCTTGGTTTCATCGGCATCTGCGATACGTCGGATGGGCGGCTGCCCGCCTGTGAAGCGTGGATGGCGGCCAATGCCGGTCAGGCCGAGTCCCTGGTCATCACGACGCAGCGTTTCTCCCACGGGCATTCCGGGCCGGCGACCAGCTGGAAGATCTACATCGTGCCGCCGGCTCACATCTAGGCGCTCAGTCTTGCCGCCTACGTGCCTTCTTCGTTGAACTTGCTGGCGACGAGGTCGGTGATCGCAGTGATGGCGGCTTCGGCCTCGGGGCCGGCCGCGGAGACGAGGATGGATGTTCCGGGGCCCGCGGACAGCATCATCAGCCCCATGATGGAGGTGCCGCCGACGGTCTCGCCGCCGCGCGTCACCCAGACTTCGGCATTGAAGCGCTCGACCAGCTGAACGAATTTCGCCGAGGCGCGCGCGTGAAGCCCGCGCTTGTTGATGATGGGAATTTCCCGGGACAGCGCGCCCGGCGGGATGCTTGGCCCGGCATCGTTTTCGGGCGACGCGTCCTCGTCGCTCATTTGCCGGCGAGGACCCGGCTGGCGATGGTGACGTATTTGCGGCCGGCTTCCTGCGCCATGGCGATAGCGTCGGGAAGCGACCGCTCTTCGCGAACCTTGGCGAGCTTGACCAGCATCGGAAGATTGATCCCTGCGAGCACTTCCACTTTCGGACGGCTCATGCAGGAGATCGCAAGGTTGGAGGGCGTGCCTCCGAACATGTCGGTCAGGATAGCTACGCCGTCACCACTGTCGACGCGATTGACCGCCTCGATGATGTCGCTTCGACACAAATCGGAGTCGTCCTCGGCTCCGATCGTGACTGCTTCGATTTGTTTTTGCGGACCCATCACATGCTCGAGCGCCGCCTTGAACTCGTCGGCAAGGCGGCCATGGGTCACAAGTACTAGGCCAATCATCGGAAACTCCTCGCGGGTGCCTTTTGGTGCACCGCACGAACGCGCCACTTTGACCATCCAGAGCCCTCGCGCAAGAGGGGATGTTTGCGATTCACCCGGAAATTAGCGGTAGAGGGGGAACCTGCGCCGGTCTATTCGGTCGCGATACTGGGCGTAATATGGTTACCAATTCCCTTCAGACAATCATCCGAGGGTCGGGTATGGTCTGAACTGGCGGTTGTCGTCAGCGCAGCTACAACCAATGGCAGTGCTGCGTGGTTTGGTTCCACGGGGATTCGAGGTAACTGAACACCGTGGATGTGCGTCAGGAAGGCCTCCGGCGCCGGCAGGCGCTCGGCGTCCGCAGCCGACAGATCCACGACCAGGCCCACCACCGCCTCCCCGGCGAAGCCGCAGCGGCGAATGCCGAGCCCCCGGATTTCGATCAGGCCGGCCAGTTCGGGTGCCGGCCGCACCAGGATTTGCCCCTGGTTAGCTTCAAGATGGACGCGATCATCGCCGACCAGCACCGCCGACGGTAGTTGGCCTGAACGCCCGGCCAGGATGAGATCGAACGCCAGCCGCGACTTGCCGGAACCCGACGGCCCCCGGATCAGCCCGGCGCGATTTTCGATCAACACGGCGGAAGCATGGACGCTCGCACCTTTGCCATGCGTCATGGCGCGGGCAGCCGGACCACAAAGCGCGCGCCCGCGACAGTCGCCTCGCCATCGGCGCCGACCGGACCCGCGCGATTTTCCGCCCAGATGCGTCCACCATGGGCTTCTATGATCTGTTTCGAGATCGACAGCCCCAATCCGGAATTCTGCCCAAAGCCCTGGTGCGGCCGGTCGGTGTAAAAGCGCTCGAAGATTCGCTCCAGCGCATCGTCGCGGATCCCCGGACCGTCGTCATCGATCACGATTTCGATTTCCTGCTTCACGCGACGGCAGACGATGCGTACCTTGCCGCCGGCCTCGGAAAACGACTGGGCGTTGACCAGCAGGTTGGAAATCACCTGCCCGAGCCGCGAATCATGTCCCGGTACCGAGAAGGTATCGGTGGAACTGCGGCCTTCGAAGCGGACTTCGACCGCGATCTTGTTGCCAAGACTGGTTTCGTTGGCGACCGAGGTCAGGGTGTTGAGCAGGCGCCGAAGATCGACCGGCGTCATATCCTGCCGCTGCAGTTCGGCATCGAGCCGGCTCGCATCCGAGATATCGGAGATCAGGCGGTCGAGCCGCTTGACGTCATGCTCGATCACCGCGAGCAGCCGCGCGCGGCTGTTCTCGTTCCGAGCCAACGGCAGGGTTTCGACCGCGGACCGCAGCGACGTCAGCGGGTTCTTCAATTCATGGGCGACATCGGCAGCGAACATTTCGATCGCCTCGATGCGGTTATAGAGTGCATCCGTCATGTCGCGCAGCGCGCCGGAGAGATGTCCGATCTCGTCGCGACGGCGGGTGAAGTCGGGAATCTCGACGCGGGTCCGGATGCGGCGGCGGACACGCTCGGCGCTGTCGGCGAGCCGGCGCACCGGGCCCGCAATGGTGCTTGCCAGCAGCAATGACAGCATGATCATCACCGCGGAAGCCACGCCGCCGACTTTCAAGATCGCAAGCCGCTCGGCGGTCACCATCTGATCGATGTCGTCGCCCTGGGTCGAGAGCATCAGCGCGCCATGGATCGCGCGGAATCGCTGCACCGGCACCGCGACCGAGACGATCACCTCGCCGCGTTCGTTGATTCGCACCATGCTGCTCTTTTCGCCGCTGAGGGATTTGGCGACTTCCTGATAACCGTTGCCGTTCTCCGGCCCGAGTTCCCGATAAAGCGGCAGGTCGCCGCGATTGAGCCAGGTGCGGATCGCGATCATCGATCGCTCCGCGATACCTGGCTTCTCGACCGACGGTGGCGGCAACTCGAACCGCAGCACATCGCCGCGGCCATAGAGATTGCGGCTGTCCAGAATCAGGCCGCCATCGCGATCGAAAATACGGGCTCGGGTCTTGGTTGGTGAAATCAGCCGCCGCAATACCGGCGCGACGCGTTCCGGATTGATCGGAAAATCCAGTCCGGCATATTCGTCGGGCGCACCATAGGTTTCGCCGGGCTTCAGATCGAGCAGCCGGTCGGGATCGATGGTGATGGTGTTGGTCTCGACGGTCGCGGAGGCTGCGATTGCGCCAGCAATGATCTCGGCCTGCACCAGCAGGCTTTGCGCCCGCGCGTCGATCAGGCCGGCGCGGAATTGCGACAGGTAAAGAATGCTCGCCACCAGCGCGATCAGGCCGGCGAGATTCAAGGAAACGATGCGGCGGGTCAGGCTCGAGAAGCTGAGGGCGAAGAAAAACTGACCGGCCCGGCGCAACCAGCCGAGCGGCCGCAGCCAGCCTTTCGCCCCTGCATTTTCGGCGGCAGCGGTATCCGGAACGAGGGACGATGAGGCGTCCTCGATATTCAGGCTTGCATCAGGCTGCGTTCGATCAAGCAATGGCCAAAACTGCCGGTTGTTTCGATAGGTCGTGCGACGCGCGTTTGCCTTCTCATCCTACCCTAGACGGGAGGTGGCGTCAGTTAACAAACGCCCGCGAAATGCAGGCAAATCAGGTTTCCTTGAAGCGGTAACCCACACCGTAGAGGGTTTCGATCATCTCGAAATCGTCGTCAACGACCTTGAACTTCTTGCGCAGCCGCTTGATGTGGCTGTCGATGGTGCGATCGTCGACATAGACCTGATCGTCATAAGCCGCGTCCATCAGGGCATTGCGGCTTTTCACCACGCCGGGGCGCGTGGCCAGCGCCTGCAGGATCAGAAACTCGGTCACCGTCAACGTCACCGGCTCGTTCTTCCAGGTGCAGGTGTGGCGCTCCGGGTCCATCCGCAGCAGCCCGCGGTCCAGCGCCTTGGCGTCGGTTTCCTTTGGCACTGCGGTCGGATCCTTCGGCGCCGCGCGGCGCAGCACGGCCTTGACGCGCTCGACCAGCAGGCGCTGCGAGAACGGCTTGCGGATGAAATCGTCGGCGCCCATTTTGAGGCCGAACAATTCGTCGATCTCCTCGTCCTTGGAGGTGAGAAAAATCACCGGCAGATCGGACTTCTGCCGCAGCCGCCGCAGCGTCTCCATGCCGTCCATGCGCGGCATCTTGATGTCGAGGATCGCAAGGTCCGGCGGACTGGTGCGAAAGCCGTCAAGCGCCGATGCGCCATCTGTGTAAGTCATGATGCGATAGCCCTCGGCTTCGAGCGCGATCGAGACGGATGTGAGAATGTTGCGGTCGTCGTCGACCAAGGCGATTGTGGGCATGGGCCTGCTTTCCGAAACGGAGTGGCTGAAACGGCGAGCAATCCAGCGATGCGCCGCATAAATGGGCTTCAAACGCGGTCAACGAGCAATGCAAGCTGGGCTGAAGTGTGACCGAGTTCCCGAAACGCCTGAGGTACCCAAGGGTTCCAGCCTGTCTGGATATTAGCTTAGCCCAAAAAGGGCTATTTTTGCAATGAGATACTGGAAAATGTTCGATGCAGCCCATTCCTGATTTTGACGCCGCCAGGCTCGCCCGGTCGCTATTACGGCGCAGCCGGCAAGGCGCTTTGGCGACCCTGATGCCCGGCAGTGGCGATCCCTATTGCTCGCTGGTCAATGTCGCAAGCCATCCCGACGGCTCGCCGATCCTGCTGATTTCGCGCCTCGCGCTTCACACCAGGAACCTGCTCGGCGACGCCAGGGTCTCGCTGATGCTCGACGAACGGGCCGAAGGCGACCCACTGGAGGGATCGCGGATCATGCTGGCAGGTCAGGCGGAGCAGGTGGGTGGGGACGCCGTGGCGATTTTGCGCCGCCGTTACCTCAACGCCCATCCGTCTTCGGAAGTCTTTGTAAATTTTAAGGATTTTTCCTTTTTCAGAGTCCGGCCGACCGGTGCGCATTTGGTCGCTGGATTCGGCCGCATCGTCGACCTCAAACCTGAGCAGTTTTTGACCGATAGCTCCGACGCCGCTTCGTTGCTGGAAACCGAGCAGGAAGCCATCGACCACATGAACGCGGATCATCGCGATACGATGAATCTCTATGCGACAAGGCTGCTCGGTGCCAAACCCGCCGATTGGCGCTGCACCGGCTGCGATCCCGACGGAATAGACCTTCAGGCTGGTACGACCACGCTGCGGCTGGATTTCCCGCGGCGCATTGTCACTCCTGCCGCACTGCGGCAGACGCTGAAGCAGCTTGCCGATCAGGCCCGCGCCGGAGCAAGTATTTGAGGAGATTTAATGTGCGCCTTCGAATAAACCAAATATGGGGGGATCGGCTTGGCAAGCCAGGTGTTCATCAGTATTAGGTCGCCGGACCGGGGCCGGACGACTATATTGACGGTCGCCGCGATAGAGGCGCGTGTGGGGGCATTCGCGCAATCGAAGTACGCGGGTTCGAGGAGGATTCTTCCGTGCAAGAGACGGGCGTGCATAACGGTGCCTTCGGCGCCGACAAATTCGGCTTAAAGAAACTCAAAAGCGTCAACTGGAACCTCGGTGCGCCGCAACTCTCTGAATACGCGTTGGCTGCCGGCGAAGCCGTGCTTTCGGCGGATGGGGCCTTGTGCGCGGACACCGGTGTTTTCACGGGGCGCAGCCCCAAGGACAAATTCACGGTCCGCGACGCGAATACCGACAAGAACGTGTGGTGGGCGGGCAACCAGTCGATCACATCGGAACAGTTCGAGGCGCTCTACGCCGACTTCCTGAAACATGCCGAAGGCATGACGCTGTTCGCACAGGATCTCTATGGCGGCGCCGATCCGAGCTTGCGGATCAAGACCCGCGTCTACACCGAACTCGCCTGGCACTCGCTGTTCATTCGCACGCTGTTGATTCGCCCGCAGCCGTCAGAGCTTGCGAGCTTCGTGCCCGAGTTGACCATCATCGACCTGCCGAGCTTCAGGGCCGATCCCAAACGCCATGGGGTGCGTTCGGAGAACGTGGTTGCGATCGATTTCGCCCGCAAGATCGTCCTGATCGGCGGATCCTATTATGCCGGCGAGATGAAAAAGTCTGTCTTCACCACGCTGAATTATTATCTGCCGGAAAAGGGTGTGATGCCGATGCACTGCTCGGCCAACGTCGGCCCCGACGGCGATGCGGCGATCTTTTTCGGCCTCTCCGGCACCGGCAAGACCACGCTCTCGGCCGATCCGAAACGCACACTGATCGGCGACGACGAGCACGGCTGGGGTGCGGACGGCATCTTCAATTTCGAAGGCGGCTGCTACGCCAAATGCATCAAGCTGTCGAAGGAAGCCGAGCCGGAGATCTATGCCGCCAGCAAGCGCTTTGGCACGGTGCTGGAAAATGTGGTGCTGGACGCCAATACCCGCCTGCCGGATTTCGACGACGGCTCGAAGACCGAGAACACCCGTTCGGCCTATCCGCTCGAATTCATCCCCAATGCTTCGCGCACCGGCCGCGCCGGCCATCCGAAGAATTTGGTGATGCTGGCAGCCGACGCCTTTGGCGTGATGCCGCCGATAGCAAAACTGACGCCGGCGCAGGCGATGTATCATTTCCTGTCCGGCTATACCGCAAAGGTCGCGGGCACCGAGCGAGGCCTCGGCAATGAGCCGCAGCCGGAATTCTCGACCTGTTTCGGTTCACCGTTCTTGCCGCGCGATCCGTCGGTATACGGCAATCTGCTGCGCGATCTGATCGCCAGGCACGATGTCGATTGCTGGCTGGTCAATACCGGCTGGACCGGCGGCAAATACGGCACCGGGCGGCGCATGCCGATCAAGGTGACGCGGACGCTGTTGGCCGCGGCGTTGAACGGCTCGCTGCGATCAGCCGATTTCCGTACCGACAGGTATTTCGGCTTCGCGGTGCCGACCTCGCTGCCCGGCGTCGAGCCGCATATCCTCGATCCGATCAAGACCTGGGCCGACAAGGTGGAGTTCGACAAGACCGCGCGTTCGCTGGTCGGCATGTTCCAGAAGAACTTCGCCAAGTTCGAGAGCCTGGTCGACGCCGATGTGCGCGCCGCCGCGCCGGAAGTGAAGCTCGCGGCGGAATAAGATTTCAGAAAATCGGTTGCCGTGAATAAGCAAAAAGGGCGGCTCAACGGGCCGCCCTTTTTCCTTTGACCACTGGCGCGCTATTTTCATTGCCATGGCGCGCATTCCGATCGCAAAGCCGGGTCTTTTGTCGCGCCATATGCAGCTCAAGCCTTGAAATACGCGATCTGATGCGTGGTCGCGAGCAGGCGGCCCTGCGGCGACCACAGCTCGCCGGTCTGGTCGCTATAGCTCTTGCGAAAGATATTGGCGTCGGCGACGGCCAGGACCCGGCTGATGTCCTCGGCCGCGAGATCTTCCGCATCGGCATGAAAATAGGTCGTCAGCGACACGGTGCCGAACGGCACGAGATCGCCTCTGACATGAAAGATGCGGCCGAAGAATGCATCCGACATCGCCATCAGCGACAGCGCGTCGACCTTTCGCGGGGCGCGGTCGCCGATCCATAATTTGGAGTACGAGCTGATCGGCCCGGCTCCGGGCGTCGCGCCGAATTTCGGTTCGCCCTCGACAAAGCGGAAATCATATTGCTTGACCCAGGGTATCGAAATCCTGGCATAGGGCAGCGTCTGCTCGAAAGCGGTGGCGCCTGGAAATTCGGCCTGCTGATGCGACCATGACGGACGTCGCGCGGCGAACACGGCGGTCGCGAAGGTTGCAACCTCGCCGCCATCCTGCGTCATCTCGACGGACCAATGCTGTGTCGATCGGTTGGCCTTGATCAGGCGAACGTCGAGATCGAACGTCCCGCGCGCGACCGGCGCGCAAAAGTTGACGGTGAGGGAGAGCGGATCGCCGGCGCGCTGCGGATGATCGAGCAGCGCCCGCAGCATCGTAGCGGCGGTCGCCCCGCCGAACGGGCCGACAAACGCCCAGTAATCGTCGCTGGTCCGCCCCTGCCAGCAGCTGTCGCCGGCGGTAACCTGCGTGGCCTCGTCGAAAAGGTGTTGGGTCCTGGCAAGCATGAAATTCCCTCGATCCTTCGCCGCAGTATCATGGCCTTCCGGCCGAATTCAATGACGTCGGAGGTCATGGTCTTTCGATGATGACGGAATCGGCCAGTCAGGCCGCGGTTATTCTGGCCCGGAATTCAGCGAGTCGCCTCGCGCTGTGCGCCCGGCTCTTGCGACGCCAGCGGCGACGTGCCGCGCACCGGCACATTCCAGATATCCTGGGCATATTCGCGGATGGTGCGGTCCGACGAGAACCATGGCATTCGCGCGACGTTGAGGATACTGGCCCTTGTCCAGGCCGGAACCACCTGCCAGCGGGCGTCGATCCCGCGCTGGGCGTCGAAATAGGCGGCGAAATCCGCGCTGACCATATAGTGGTCAAGATGGCGCAGCGCGTGTGCGACCGATTCGAAGCGGCCGGGATCGTCGGGCGAGAATTCGCCGCTTCCGATCGCGTTGATGGCGCGTGACAGGCGCGGCGACTGCCGGATCACGTCGGTCGCATCGAGCCCCTGCTTGCGCCGCACCACCACATCCAACGCCTCCATGCCGAAGATCGCGATGTTCTCGGCCCCGACGTGATCGCGGATCTCGATATTGGCGCCGTCGAGCGTGCCGATGGTCAGCGCGCCGTTCAGCGCGAGTTTCATGTTGCCGGTGCCGGAGGCTTCCATGCCCGCGGTCGAAATTTGTTCCGAGAGGTCGGCGGCGGGAATGATCACCTCAGCCAGGCTGACATTGTAGTCGGCGAGGAAGGCGACCTTCAGGCGTCCGGCGATGGCCGGATCGTTGTTGACGACTTCGGCGACATCGTTGATGAGCTTGATGATCAGCTTGGCGTAGCGATAGCTCGCCGCCGCCTTGCCGGCGAAGATTTTCACGCGCGGCACCCAGTCGCGCTGCGGCTCGTCCTTGATCGCGTGATAGAGCGCCACGGCCTCCAGGACGTTGAGCAATTGGCGCTTGTATTCATGGATGCGCTTGATCTGGACGTCGAACAGTGCTCCCGGGTCGACCTTGATGTTGAGGCGCTCGCCGATCAGCCGCGCCAGCGCGATCTTGTTGTGATGCTTGACGGTTCGGAATTGCTGCTGGAACGCATTGTCGCTGGCGCGGGCTTCGAGGGATCGAAGCTGCGAGGGATCGTCGAGCACGGCTTCGCCGCAGGCCTCGCGCAACAGATCAGTCAGCTTCGGATTGGCCAGCATCAGCCAGCGGCGGAAGGTGATGCCGTTGGTCTTGTTGGTGATGCGGTCCGGATAAAGATGGTTCAGATCGTGAAATACCGTCTCCTTCATCAGATCCGAATGCATCGCCGAGACGCCGTTGATGCGATGCGATCCGACGAACGCCAGCTGCCCCATCCGCACCCGGCGGCCCGACTTCTCGTCGATCAGCGATACCGAGGCCCTGAAGTCGACATCGCCGGGACACCGCGCATCCGCCAGCGCCAGATGCTCGACGTTGATGCGGTAGATGATGTCGAGATGGCGCGGCAGCAGACGTTCGAAGAGTTCGACCGGCCAGGTTTCGAGCGCCTCCGGCAGCAGCGTGTGATTGGTATAGGACAAGGTGGCCACGGTGATCTTCCACGCTTCCTCCC
>JAJYAH010000350.1 GCA_021779635.1 Pseudomonadota bacterium
CTGGCAAAGGATTTCGAAGCGACAATCGCCAGCGCAGTTGCCTGGGCACTCGTCGCTCACATCCGCATCCTCACAAGACGGATCGCAAGAGCTTGAGATCATTCACAATCATTATGAGTCAGACACTAATCAATTCCCTCGTTCGGGAATCCGAAATTCGCCCTCAACGTTTGCCCCCTCGATACCAGCAAAAATACCAGCAAAACGATCGGCTGTAGCGGGCGCTTCCGCGAACTTTTGCTAATGTTTTCAAATGCGCGATCCAAATTCTCTTGAAAAATCAGGAATCGAGCTATGGCTCTAAGCCATTGTTATTACTCATGTTTTATGCATGGTGCCCCTGGCCGGCATTCGCCTAGTACCATAACCATCTGAATTTGAAGTCATTTTTATCGTCGATTGCTGCTGATACCAGCATAAATACCAGCAGGATGACGCGCGGTATTCGCGGACAAAAAAACAGCAGGCTTCCCGCAGCGGTCACGCCTATGCCGTTCCAGACTCCACTATCGCCCCCGACCGGAATCGACCCGGCCTGACCCGAAATGCCGACGGCATCGACTTGACATATTTCGCGAGGTCAAGGGAGGTCTTCTCATGCGTATTGGAGCGTGTCTGGAGAGCGTGAGAGAAGCCACAGGCGAGGGTGGGGAGTATCGTCTCGGAGTCACTTTAGCGGAGCTCGGCACTCGGCTGATCGCCAAGAGACTGGAGAACCATGATCGGCAAATGTAGGTTCGACTCCCACACTCTCCGCCATTTGCACGATTTTGTGCGCCAACCTACGATTTTTGACTATTTCGTGCGCGACGCGCGCTGTTGGGCCTCGACGGTTGCGCGGGGCGCGATAATGCAGGAACACTGATGCCCTCACAACTGTGGTGCAAACTCAGAATACAATCGTGCGATCAGTACGGCCAGACTCTTGTTTTCGAGCGTCATCTCGACGAAGTCGCTTCACAGCACTCCGCGCCTTTTCTGGTGCGCGCCACTTCGGAGTTGCGAGGGGCCGCTTGCGGCGCAAAGCTGCCGCTCGGGAGCAGCCGCCCGCTCCGAGCGCGCCTAATACCGGCGAACGCATTATTCCAACTCTATTTGCGTTTGCACTGAACGGACAATTCGTTCAAAGGCTGCTTTGGACAACCGATCGTCAGTGAGCCACTCCATTGTCCAATTTGGCCGCCCCTCCAGTTCCTTAAACGCGGCGACTTCGTAGGCGCCCCCGGCGCGAGACAGGGACGTCTTGAGCGTTGGGTGGTCATGCACCAGGGACCAGACTCTCGATTCGATGTCGCGTCGGCCCGCCTTAACCGGATGCAGTTCGTATTTTGCCTGGAGGTCGCTGGCGATCTGATCCAGGCATGCGTAGCAGGCCACGGATACCTTGTTGTTCTTGCCGCCGATACCGAAGCCCCAGTTTGCATCGGGGCGCGGTGTAGGGCCAAATACGAAAACATCATCCAACTCGGCGCACTCTTCATGCTTGCGAGCAGCCTCCAGCATCATCTGGCGCAGTTCCCTTTCACTCTTGCGTTCCTTGGTCACCTACATCTCCGTGTGTGCAATTTATCCGGCCGTTCCCGCTGATACGCTTGCGCTGATGCCACGCTGCTCTTGATCATTGATCGGCCGTGCGTCTCACCGTTGCTTTTGCAGGACCTACCTCGACGCTGACGCTGTGAACAGTGCCATTGCGCTCGATCCGAAGCTCGACGCGGCCCCCGAGCGGGGTGAGCCCGATTAAATTGCGAAGCTGGGCCGCGCTTCTGATCGGCATGCCATCGACCGCCTTTACGACGTCGCCCTTCTGCAAACCCGCTTTCTCTGCCGGTGAACCGCCGGCGACCTCGCCGATCAACGCACCTTGATACCCTTCCTTGGACGCCAGATCGGCTCCAAGATCGCGAATCGAAATACCGATCTGGCCGCGACGGACCTCTCCATATTGAACGAGCTGCTCCATGACCCGGCGCGCCATATTGATCGGCACCGCGAATCCGATGCCAACGTTACCACCCCCCGGCGAAATGATTGCCGTATTGATCCCAATGAGTTGCCCCCTGAGGCTGATTAAAGCGCCGCCGGAATTTCCAGGATTGATGGAAGCATCGGTCTGGATGAAGTCCTCATAGCCTTGCTTGCCGAGCCCGGTCCGACCGAGAGCGCTGACAATTCCCGAAGTCACGGTCTGGCCCAAGCCAAACGGGTTTCCAATCGCGATCACGAAATCGCCGACCTCCAGCTTATCGCTGTCACCCAACGGAATCGCCCTGAGGTTACTTTTCTGCCCCTGAAGCTGAAGAACCGCAACGTCGGTTGCGGGATCCCGTCCGACTAATTTGGCGTCGAACTTCCGTCCGTCCTTGGTCGTGATCTGAGCCTTTGAGATCTGCGCGACGACATGATTGGCGGTGAGAACATAGCCGCGTTCGGCGTCGACGATAACGCCCGAGCCGGTTGCCTGGACTTCCTTTTCGAGCTGCTTGGGAAGATCAAAAAACTCTCGAAAGACGGGGTCGCGGTAGAGCGGATTTTCCTCCTTGACCCGGGCGTACACCGAAATGTTGACGACCGAAGAGGTCGTTTCCTTTACCACCGGCGCCAGCGTCGGAATTTGGCCGCTCTTGATATCCGGCACCTGGGCGAGCGCCGGCGACCAAGTGATAAACCCGTAAAAAAACAACACCCAGGCGAACCGTCGATTCATTTTTGCTAATGAGCTATCCGACATGGCGAGTAAACGAGTTTGTACAGGCGGAAATCCCAACGTCCGGACGATCACGCGCCCGGACGTTGGAAACTGTCAGCCGTTGCGGTTGATAATGTGTCAGCCATTGCGGTTGATGGTGATGCGGCGGACATTCTTCGCTTCTGCGGATTTCGGCACCGTTATCGTCAGCACGCCGTTCTTGAACGCCGCTGAGACTTTGTCCTCATCGACGTCTTCCAGCGGAATGCGCCGTTCGAAGCGGCCGTAGTACCGCTCGCTGAAACGACGGGCCTTGTCCTCCGATTCCGATCTCTTCTCGCCGGAGATCGAAAGAACGCCATTCGCGATTTCCAGACTGACGTCCTTCTCATCGAGACCGGGCAACTCGGCGGTGATGCGCACCTCCTTGTCCGTCTCGTCGATGTCGACCTGGGGCCAGCTGAGTCCAGTAAGTGCCCGTGTTGGCCCGAACGCCGCAAGATCGAACCCGCGAAAGACATCATCGAACATGCGATTCATCTCGCGATGCAACGCAAAGAATGGATTGACGTCGGCACCTCGGGGGAGGCCGACCTCGCGTCCCCTGCTGTTCCAGGGGATAAGATCCTTGATCGCCATGGGGTGTTCTCCTTAAATCAAAGCGGCTTCCGCCGCGGACAAGTCCGCCGCGGAAGCCAGTTTGCCGATGTAAAAGCGTCGGGCCGCGGTCAGGCCGCCTTGCCGTCGATCTGCCGGACGTTCGAGGCGGAAGAACCCGCGATGGAAATCCGACGCGGCTTCATGGCCTCCGGGACCTCGCGGACCAGTTCGATCTGCAGCAGGCCGTTGTCAAACGCCGCTCCCTTGACCTGGACGTAGTCCGCCAGATTGAACTGCCGCTTGAAGGGCCGTGACGAAATTCCCTGGTACAGGAATTCGCGCTGTTGCTTCTCGGCTTTCCGGCCTTCCACCGTCAGCACGCTTTGTTCTGCGGTGATCGCGATCTCGTCCGGTGTGAAGCCGGCGACCGCCAGAGATATCTGGTAGTGGTCTTCGCCCACGCGTTCGACGTTGCACGGGGGATAGTTGTCCTCCGCACTGGCCTGTTGTGCGGCGTCGACAAGATCGAACAGGCGGTCAAAGCCGATGGTCGACCGCCAAAGGGGAGCAAAATCGTAGGTAGTTCTCATAGCCAAATCCTCCGTTGAGCAAGTTGGGTACGAGCGGACCCCGAACACCTCCGGCGCCCGTCTCCGCCGGGCCCCGAAAGGGCGCCCGGACCGCTTGTCGCGGCACGCTAAAAATTAGAAAAAGCCAATCTGATTTCAAGAGGGCTGCGGGCGTCTGTTTTGCAAATTGGCGGATCGGGCGCCGGTTATGGCTCTCCTTCGATATGGCCTGCTGAGCATTCTTGAATTTTTGAAAGTGGCGCGTCAACGGTCAGGCCGCGAGCGGCTCCCCTTGTCATGCTGCGTCGGCAACTTCCCTTTGTTGCCCAGAAAAGTCGGCGTTGGCGATTTCGGCTGCATCCGCCGTCAACGACGGCAAAGCCACACGGTCTGTCTCGAACATCGCAGCCTGCAAGGCGACAAGGGCTGCTCCAGTCGCCGAGACTGTGTTTGCGATCATGAGCAGAAGGACCGACGGAGTAAACATAGCGACGATCATGTCCGGTGATCTTTTGCTGGCTTAGATTCGTGCCTCCCGTTGCTTCATTTCCTTCGCGCGGGAAGGCGGTCCGTTGACCTCACGCCGACTTGTCAGCATCGCAGCCTTTACCTTTTCAAACGCTCGCTGTTCGATCTGGCGGACCCTTTCGCGGGATACCCCATATTCCGCGGCAAGTTCTTCAAGGGTCGCCGACTCCTCGTTCAGCCAGCGCGCGGTGAAGATGTTACGTTCGCGAGGGTTGAGGTTGGCGAGGGCGTTAGCGAGGGCCTGACGGCGATGTTTGGTCTCTTGCTCCTCGGCTAACGTGATTTCACTGGTCGGCGCGGGATCGACAAGCCAGTCCAACGTCTGTCCGGCCTCATCCTCGTCGTGAATCGGCGCATTCAGAGAAACGTCTCCACGCAGGCGCCGGTCCATGGTGACAACGTCGCGCTCGGCCACCTTGAGACCCTCCGCAATTTGCCTGACCTGCTCCGGACGCAAATCGCCATCCTGCAGCGCCGAGATTGCGCTCTTGGCCCTTCGCAGTTTGAAGAAAAGCTTCTTCTGGCTGGCGCTGGCGGCGATCTTGACGAGCGACCAGGACCGCAGGATGTACTCCTGGATGGTGGCCCTGATCCACCACATCGCATAGGTGGCAAGGCGGACGCCCCGGTCCGGATCAAACCGCTTCACGGCCTGCATCAAGCCAATGTTGCCTTCCGAGACGATTTCCGCGATCGGGAGGCCGTAGCCGCGATAGCGCATCGCTATCTTGGCGACTAGCCTCAAATGACTACTGACCAGGTGGTACGCCGCGGCACGATCCCGATGTTCGCGCCACCGTCTCGCGTAGGCGAGCTCCTGCTCGGGCTTGAGTATGGGAAACTTGCGAATCTCGACGAGATATTTCGACAGCCCCGCGTCGACAGACGGAGCAGGTAGAGAGGCAACGTTAAACATCTTGTAAACCCCAATTAGAGTTAGGAATTAGACTCACTTCATTCCAACGGCTCGTTCTGGCTTGATCGAGGGTGCGGGCGCGTGAACTCGCCGGCACAGGTGCGGCGGCCTGTAAGCGGCACGACCCCTGCGCAGCCCGTCGAACAACCTAGCCCTCAGGCCGCTTCGCGCTCGATCTGCTCGATGTCGGATGCGGACCGATTGTCGATCGGGATCCGGCGAGGCTTTGTGGCGTCCGGAATCTCTCGAACCAACTCGATCTGCAGCAGGCCGTTGTCGAACCGCGCTCTCTCGACCCGGACGTGGGCGGCCAGAACGAACTGCCGCTTGAACGGCCGCGATGAGATGCCCCGATAGAGCAGTTTACGCTGCCCTTTGTCGGCCTTGCGGCCTTCGACGGTGAGCACGTTCTGCTCGGCCGTTATCGCGATGTCATCAGGGGAGAAACCGGCCAGTGCCAGGGATATCCGATACCGGTCGTCGGATAAGCGTTCTACGTTGCAGGGTGGGTAGTTGGCTTCGCGGGTGAAGTGCCGGGCCGCGTCGACCAGATCGAACACGCGGTCGAAGCCGATAGTTGATCGCCGCAGGGGGCTGATGTTGTAGGTCCTCATAGCCAAATCCTCCAAGGAGCAAGATGGGTACGAGCAGGCGTCGGACACCTCGGCGCCCGTCTCTGCCGGGCCCCGAGGGCGCCCGGACCGCTTTTCGCGGCAAGCAAAAAACTAGCAAATCGCGTTTTGGTTTCAAGTAGGAAACGAGAATTTTGGTCCCAAGACTAACCCATGGTTACCGAGCCCTGCAAGGCGACGGGGCGGTGGGAAAGGCTTCCATGGGCCCCGCCGAAACACGCGTCGCGGCGATAGCGGAACGCCGCGGCAATATCCTGACTGAGTTTTGATCGTCAGGCGTGTAAACGCTGCAATTCCGCTTCGGCGAATTCGACCAACCGGGTGAGGCGTTGGCGATGTTCGGTAGCGATATCCTGAGCTTTGAGAAGTCGCCTGCAATGCTCGATTACTCTGCGCTGGCTCTCAGCCAGGAAGGGTTGGACGCTGGGGGACCGCTCAAATACCGCCGTCTCGCGCGGGAACCGGACGTTGGTTAGTACGTCAGACATTTTCAATAATGATGGGGACTGGCAGGAGATGCGATTGATCGGTCGGAGATCGCATCTCCCGATGAGTGAATGAAACTAGCTGATTGCCGATGTCCCCCTGTCGCGGACTTCCGGCATGAGTTTGATTCCCGATGGGTCCAGGATCGGTGAAAGCAGGGTGTCGACCTTCAACGTGTTCACACCGGCATTCCACTTCAGCCATGGCATCGAATCCAGATACGGAATCGGTGGCAGCGCGATTATTTCGAAGGCGTTCCCCGACTTTGGCGTTTCGCGCGGGCCGTCCAACCCCCTCGCCGCAAGCGACGGTAAGGTCAGAACCGCTGCCATCGAGGCCGTGAGAATGCCCCGGAATACGCGCCTTCCGAGAGCCCTTTGTTTCTCCGCACGAGCGGAGACAATGGTTCGATCAGTGATCATTTCATCCTCCTATCGTTCGAAAACTGATCCAGGCGATGGTTACGAAGCTCATGGCGAACATGAGCCGGTGCAGCGCCATCATCCTGTTCTTACGCAGCCTTTCCTGAACACGGGTTCTCATCTAAGCTTCCTTTCGTTAATTGCTCTCCTTTCCTGAGATGTGCGAGCCCAGCCTTTGTAGGCGGGGCTCGTGGTCGATCAGAACTCCATCGGCGGCACGGGCGGCGCCGCATCCGACTTCTTCGGCTTGTCAGCTACCAGTGCTTCGGTTGTGATCAACAGCGAGGCGACCGAAGCAGCGTCCTGGAGGGCCGTGCGTACGACCTTCGCGGG
>JAJYAH010000351.1 GCA_021779635.1 Pseudomonadota bacterium
CCTCAAGACGGAGCGCCCGCCCGTCACTTGTGCTCGTTCAAATAGTTACTGCTGTAGACGCAATCGCTTGACCGCGCCGCCAGCCCCTCCCGCGTTAGCGGGTTCGTTCGTTGTTGGCGAACGGCAATACCGCGATCGATGGGCCTTCCGGTGTGGAGAGAACCGCAGCGCCGTTTGCAACCTGGTTCGTTTCCGGCGCGTCCGACGCGGTCACCGTCGCGGTGAAGCGATATCCGCGGCGCGGCACCGTCTTGATTATCCGCGATTCAGCGTCCTGCAAGGCAGACCGAACATCGCTGATACATCGCGTGAGCGACTCTTCGGATACCGTTACATTCGGCCACATCGCTTGCAGGAGCTCCTCCTTCGCTACAAGCCTGCCCGCATTGCCAACGAGATAGCGAAGCACCTGGAAGCTTTTTGGCCTTAGTTCGATCTCGCCATGCTCGTTGCAAAGGCTGCCCTGTTCCAGGTCGAGCCTAAAGCCCTCGAAGCTGAATGTCTTGGCAGCAGCGGGTTGCATTCGCGTCAATTCCCGGCGGCATTGCAAGGCGATAGTTTGTCAAAGACTTCGTCGAAATTTCCGAACTGTTTCACGCAATTTTCAGGACTTTCAAGGGCTGACGACGCCAACTGAGCTTACGTTGCGCCGGCACAAAAATACAGCACGACCTGGCTGGAAGTAGCTCAGGGACGACATCTGCGCTTTCTGTCGATTCTGACCTGCCGAGAGGAGGAAAACAAGATATGCCGCCGTTTCTCAGCCTGGATGCCGTCGCGGCCAAGCGCGGTGAAGGACTTCGCCCCGAACTTCGAGCGCTGTTTGAGCGCCTTGCAGCCGCGCCGGGTTATGATGCCGCCGTAAGAGGTGATGGCATGGTTCAATCAGGTCCGGACCCGGCCTCTGCGAAAGCAACTCTTTTGCAAACGCCGCCTCGGCGAAAATCGAATGAAAACTCAGCCGCCGCTCTCCCAGCCCGGGCCGCCTGCGGTCAAAACCATCAGGCCGCAATCAAGAACGATACCTGAACCGGGTCGGTCGCGAATACAGATCGATAGCAAACCGAATATCTACTCCGGTTGCGTCGATCGCGCGTGAAGCCATAAATTCAGAACTGTCGACGGATGTCCGCTTCGGCGCGTATTCCGGACTCAAGTTGGACATTACTGCACTTCCGAAAAGGCCGGATTCGGACATCAAACTACCGTCGGGCGAACGAAGCATGGTTCGATAAAGTAGCTCCTAGCGCTTCTTCGGCACGGTCGACTTCGCCTTCACGCGCTCGGTAACTTCCTTGGCGCGCATCTTGGCGATGCGTTCTATCAACTTCACGGGAACGGGCTGCGAAAGCGGGAGCCGGATAGTGCCTTTCCTGACCTCGTAACCTGCAAGGTCGTCCTTGAACGTTGCGACAATTTGATTGGTCGCGGGGTAGAGTGAATAGTGCTGCTTCCACCCTGCAAAATAGATCACAGGGTCACCACGCAGTTTGTAGGTCGGGATCTTGTACGAAATGGATTCCTCGGCGTTGGGAACGGCCTTTCGAATCGAGCTTCGCACCAGCTCAAGCACGCCCTGCGCGGCCTCAGGCTGCGCGGCGATGTACTCGTCCACGGATTTAAAGTCAGTCTTTGCCATTACTGAAATATACTATCTCGTCGCTGAGCAACGGCAATCATTGTGAAATTTACAATGCGCCATTGATCGGCAATTTCGAAAGGGGTCAATAGCGTCGTTTTTGCCGTCGGTCCTGTCACTTCCGGCTACCCCAACCGCGGATATATCGCTGCACCGCGCCAAGTGACGCTATCTGCCGGATCCCGACCCTTGCGGGCGACCCTGGTCCTTCTCGCTTCGGGGCAGGGAGCTGCGCGGTTTCGAATTCGCGACGTCAAACTCAAGAGCGCTTGAGGCGCGCGAGACCCGCCGCGCCGCAAACTGACGCTATGTGCCAAAAGCCGAAGTGCATCCGGTCGCCGACAAAATGGTCGTTCTCACCGGGCACGACGATAAACAGCGTGTTGGTTGATGTGCAGCGGCGATGGGCGTCAGTGGTATGACGCCTTCTTCCGCTGCTGTCCGCATAACCGATCAGCCGTGGATGAATGATTGGCTTTCGCCGCCGCACCGTTTGACATTATTCTTATTGATATGGGTTTGGAGCTAAAGGTGGCGGGCCACCACCGATTTTATTGCCAGCTGAACTGGCACCGAAAAGCATTTCCTGACCAGCGTGGCCACAGGCACTACCGGCTGCTGCGGCTACTGACGACGGATTTCCGCCCGAAGCCGGTTCGAGCTGCTCCTCGGTAAGAACCTCCAGCGCGGTGTCTTCAGATTCGCGCTTAACGTTCACATCGATATTGGTCATTGTCTCAGCTCCGGCCGAAGCTGATCGGGCCAGGACCACCGCCCGGGCGGCCGGGGAACCACGGCGGACAAATGGGGATATTTCCACCGGCGTCTACGGTAACGCCACCAGCAACGAGTTCGAGTTGCTCCTCGGTAAGAACCTCCGGAGCGGTGTTTTCAGATTCGCGGTTCAACATCGTCATCTCCTGTTTAGAGAGCAGCGTGATTGCTACTCTGACAAGCGTTGAGCGGCGTCACTGCCGTTCGAATGGTTTGTCGCACGAACGCCGCCAGGGAAGCGTGATCAAGGTCACATGGTTTAAGTGGGCGACGCTCGATCAGTTCGTTACCGAACGGTCGCAGGTCACTTCCGCAGTTCTACCGATTCTGTTGCAAAACTCTCTTTGATGCGAATCGCGAACCAGGGCCGGCGCCGGCGCCGGAACTTCGACATCACGCCGCAAGGCGAGGCCGCTCTTCGCCGGTGGCTAGCCAGCGACGAGGCGATGCCCTTCGAACTGCGTGACATTGGGCTCGTCAAACTATTCTTTGCCGACGCGCTGGATCGCGCCGACGCGCTCGCGCTGCTGCAGGCGGTTATCGAGCGGAGTCGCGAGCGCGTTGCCGCTTTGAACCGGATAGAGCCCGAAGCTCGGCGCTTCCGGGCAGCCGGCACCCGTCATCCGGCGCTGACCTTGAGCTCGGGCATCGCCTTCCACAAAGCGATCATCGACGTGTGTGCCAAGTTCGAGAAGGAGTTCGGCGCCGCGAAAAAACGCTGAGCCGTTGGCATGACTACACCAAAATAGCGCGAAGTCCGCCCATCCCCGCTACCAGGCCGTCCTTCCTTACCGTCATCGACATCTTCCCTAGATCGCTCCGGCTTTGCCCGTTGCCTTGTCGGTGAGTGCGACGGTTTCGAAATATTGGATCCTGGGATCGTTGCCGTAGCGCGCGCGAATCCCGTCGCGCCAGGGACCGCTGTAGAACGCTTCGGGGGCGGCCTGGCTTTCCCACATATAGACGCCACCGGCGACGTCGCCTTCCTTCCTGCAGATAAACTGCTTGCGGACGAAGCCCGGGGCATTCAGGAAATCCGGCGCGATCCTGCTGAAATGTTCGCGGCACTCCTCGAGCCCGATCGCGGGAGGCAGATCATAGAGAACAATGGCAGTAATCATCGGCGATCTTCCTTTTCTTCTTTGTGGAGTGAGGCCCCGATAATTGTGAGCATCCCGTCGGCAACGGTGAGAATCCTCAGAGGCGCGCGAGCCGTTCGGGAAAGGCGGCAGACAGCGCGGCGCGGTCGGGTCGCAGCACGCCGCGCTCGGTGATCAGCCCGGTGACCAAACGTGCCGGCGTGACATCGAAACTGTAATTGGCGACCGCCGATCCCTCCGGGACCACCCGGACCGTCTCCATCCGCCCGTCCGCCGTCCGTCCGGTGATCATGGTCACCTCATCGGCAGCACGCTGCTCGATCGGAATCTGGCTGACACCGTCGTCGATGCGAAAGTCGATGGTCGGCGACGGCAGCGCGACGTAGAACGGCACGCCGTTGTCGTGCGCCGCGAGCGCCTTCAGATAGGTGCCGATCTTGTTGCAGACATCGCCGCTGACCGCGACCCGATCGGCGCCGACCAGAACCAGATCCACCATGCCGTGCTGCATCAGATGGCCGCCGGTGTTGTCGGCGATCACGGTATGCGCGACGCCGTGATGGCCGAGTTCCCAGGCCGTCAGCGACGCACCCTGATTGCGGGGCCGGGTTTCATCGACCCAGACGTGAACATTGATGCCTCGGTCGTGCGCCGAATAGATCGGAGCCGTCGCCGTGCCCCAATCGACCGTTGCGAGCCAGCCGGCGTTGCAATGGGTCAGAACGTTGACCCGCTCGCCCGGCCGCTTGCTCGCCTTGATGGCCTCGATCAGCGCCAGGCCGTGCTGGCCGATGCTTTTGTTGATGGCGATGTCCTGCTCGACGATTTCACCGGCGCGGGCGTAGGCCGCCTCGGTGCGCGCTGACGGCGGCAGCGGCCGCAGCATTCCGCGCATCTCGTCGAGCGCCCATTTCAGGTTGATCGCCGTCGGTCGCGTCGCGATCAATGTGTCGTAGGCCCGATCGAGCGCCGCATCCGAGCCGTCGACCCGCATCGCTAGCGCAATCCCGTAAGCGGCAGTGGCGCCGATCAAGGGAGCGCCGCGCACCAGCATCGAGCGGATCGCATCGGCGGCGGCCTCGCAGCTCGCGATCCGGGCAATGACGAATTCATGCGGCAAACGCCTCTGGTCAACCGCGGCGACGGACCAGCCGTCCTGCTCGAGCCAGATGCTGCGGATATGCCGGCCGTCGACCTTCATGTTCCCGTATCCCCGCCTGGTCCGCGCCGCCGCCAGGGCCGCGACCCTCACGACCGCAACACCCGTCCGGCCACCGCGTCGAGCTTCTTCAGCAGATCCGGATCGCGCGCTTCCGGCGCCGTGATCAGTGCCGTGTCGAGCGCGCGGTCCGAGCCGATCGGACACGGCTCATGCTCGCGCGGAAAATCCCGGGCGAGACGCAAGACCAGTCCCCTCGCCTTCTCCGCGTTCGAGTTCAATACCCGGATGATATCCTGCACCGTGACCGCGTCATGGTCGGGATGCCAGCAATCGAAATCGGTCACCATCGCAGCACTGGCGTAGCAAATCTCCGCTTCGCGGGCCAGTTTGGCCTCCGGCATATTGGTCATGCCGATCACCGAATAACCGAGGCTGCGGTAGGTCATGCTCTCGGCGTAACTGGAGAATTGCGGGCCCTCGATGCAGACATAGGTGCCGCCGCGCGCCACCGCGATGCCCTCGGCTTCGGCAGCCGCGGCAAGGTGGATGCGCAGCCGCGGCGACGCCGGATGGGCCATCGAGACATGGGCGACGCAGCCCTTGCCGAAGAAGGAACTCTCGCGCTTGTAGGTACGATCGACGAACTGATCCACCAGCACGAAAGTTCCGGGCGGCAGGTCCTCCTTGAAAGAGCCACAGGCCGACAGCGAAATCAGGTCGGTGACGCCCGCGCGCTTGAGCACGTCGATATTGGCGCGGTAATTGATATCGGACGGCGAAAGCCGGTGGCCTTTGTCATGGCGCGGCAGAAACACGATCGGCAGGCCGGCGATGGTTCCGTGCCGAAGCGGTGCCGAGGGCTCGCCCCACGGGCTCGCGATCACCTCGTCGCGCACGTTTTCGAGTCCCGGCAGATCGTAAATGCCGGACCCTCCGATGATGCCAAGCACGGCAGTCGTCATGACCTCTCCCGCAGCACAACTGCGTGCATTCAACATATGCGCGGTGCTTTCACAAGCCCGTCAGGGCCCATCGCGCGAGCCTCGAAGCCGAGGCCGACATGCGGCACCGGCAGGAGGAGACGGTCGCTAACGGCATCAGCATCTGATTAACTGGCGCCGGCGGTGTGTCGGCCAGCCACGCCGGTGTCTCACTGATGCGAATATAGGGAACATGGATGTTAGCGGCAAACGACCGGGAAAAGCGCCAATCCGTCATCGACGCCTGCCGGCAAATGAACGCGTTGGGGATCAATCAGGGGACGTCCGGAAATATCAGCGTCCGTCATCACGACGGAATGCTGGTGACGCCGACCGGCGTGCCGTATGAGACCATGCAGCCCGAGCAGATCGTGTTCATGGGCTTTGACGGGTCGTTCGATCCCGCCCAGGGCCCATCGAGCGAATGGCGTTTTCATCTGAATATCCTCAAAGTCCGGCCCGAGGTGAACGCCGTCGTTCACGCTCACCCGCCCTATGCGACGACGCTGGCCATCATGGGGCGGGACATTCCGCCGATCCACTACATGATCGCGGCCGCGGGTGGCGACAGCATCCGCTGCGCGCCGTATGCGACCTTCGGGACGAGCGAGCTGGCGCAGCACGCCGTCCAAGCCCTTGAAGGTCGGCTGGCCTGTCTGTTGGCACACCATGGCATGATCGCCATCGGACCCACGCTCGCGAAGGCGATGTGGCTTGCGGTCGAAGTCGAGACATTGGCGCGGCAATATCACGGCTGCCTTCAGCTCGGCACGCCGCCCCTGCTGTCAAAGGCGGAGATCGAGAATGTTCTGCCCCGGCTGGCCGGATACGGTCCGGCAGATTAACGAATCAGGCATCCGCCTGCTTACACCGCCGCTTTGCGCATCCAGGAGAGCGGCGCGGTTTCAGACGTTCGTCGCCGACGGACTCACGGGCGGATGGGGTTTCTCGCCCGATCCGCCGAAGCGCCGCTTCACGCTTTCGCGCATCCGCTGAAACGTCACATACAGCATCGGCACCAGAAAGATCCCGATCGAGCTTGCGGCCAGCATGCCGCCGAACACCGCGGTGCCGACGGCCCTGCGGCTGATCTGGGCGGCGCCGGTCGCGATCACCAGCGGCAGCAACCCGAGAATGAACGCAATCGACGTCATCATCACGGCGCGGAAGCGCATCCTGGATCCGAGCGCCGCGGCTTCCTCGATGGCAACCCCGGCCTCGCGCTGGTCCTTGGCGAACTCGACGATCAGGATGCCGTTCTTGGCGGCCAGCGCGATCAGCACCACGAGGCCGATCTGGCCGTAAAGATCGAGGTTCAGCCTGGCCAGCTTGATGCCGAGATAGGATCCGAGCACGCCGACGACGACCGACAACAGCACCGGAATCGGGATGGTCCAGCTTTCGTAGAGCGCCACCAGGAATAAATAGGCGAACAGCACCGCAAGCGCGAGAATGATGCCGGTCTGGCCGGAGGCCTGCTGCTCCTGATAGGCCGTGCCGGTCCATTCGAAGCC
>JAJYAH010000012.1 GCA_021779635.1 Pseudomonadota bacterium
CGTGATACATGGCGAGGACGATGTCGTATCGGCCTTCAACGCATTGCCGGAACACGGAGTCGGGACTTACGGGCCCTTCGACATCTATGCCTTCCGCCCTCGCCCGCGCGACGCCGGGCGCGATGGCTTCGCGGTCTTCTTCTCCCATCGCGTGAGGGTTGAGTCCCGCGACGACAATCCGCGGGCGGGCGATCCCCCAGTTCCGCATAGCGCCGTCTATCTGCCGCAAGGCAAGCGCCACGAGATCGGGGCTGATTATTTCGCAAACGCGCCGGAGCGGAATATGGTCGGTCAGATGCGCGACGCGGAGCGGCCCAGTCAGCAAAACAAGGTAGCTTTCGCCGGGTGTCGGACTGACGATGCCCGGCACCTTGCGGGCAAGTTTGAGGGAGCCGGAGCTAATTGGTCCCATGACGCTAGCCGCGATGGCACCGCCGGATGCAAGGGCACCCATTTCGTCGAGCCACAGCGCCGACGCCTCCCCGCCCCGCACCGTATCCTCCGCGAGTGGCAGTTCGGACGCTGTCAAGGTACCTGAATCGATAATGTCGATGATAGCGGGGTCGTCGCTCAGATCGTCGACCGATCGGATCACCCGCACACTGCACGACACGCCGGTTATTTCCACGGCGCGCTCCATTGCCGCCGCGCTGCCGATCAGGACGGGAATGGACAGCTCATGCACATGGCCAGTCGCGAGGGCGCGGGCAATCACCTCGGGACCGACCCCTGCCGGATCGCCGATCATCGTACCGACAATGGGTCGCGCTTGCTTGCTGTTCACGGTCTGCTGTCCTCAGACGTTGTAGACATCGATCATCGTGTCGGCGACGTCGTTCAGAATGACGGTCTTCTTCCGGGCGATAAGCCAGGTATCGCCATGCTCCGCCAGATCGTATTCCGCCCATCCGTAGTAGGCGAGGGTTCGATCCTCGCGAACCGACTGAACCGTCCAGGAAGTTCGCGCACGGACGCCACCTTCCCGTCCCTCGACGGAAAGCAGCGTAAACATGTGGCAGGTCCGCATGAGCGGCATCGTCGCGGATGACCGACGCGATCGAATGCGGTAGATGCGATCCTCCAGACCGGCACGGCTTGGATAGTAAATCAGCGAGATTTCGCTCTGCGGATCGACCGTAAGTTCTCCGTCATCGTCCCATGCCGGCAACCAGTATTCGGCGTCCTCGCGATAAAGCGCCAGCCAATCATCCCATTTGCGCTCATCGAGGCAAAGCGCTTCCCTGCCAAGAAACCGCTGCACTGAAATCCAGCATCGTTCGCCGTTCGTCATTCTGCGGTCCTCGAATGATCGTTTTCGCGAGTGAGGGACGCTTCCGCCCGTTCCTGCGCGATCGCGTGTTTCATTCGCTCGATCCATTCCTTGTGCATGGTGACGAAAAGTCCTTCATCGGCGACATTGATGCTGCTCATGGTCGCGTCGATGTTGAGCCCCTTGCCAAACTTCCCCGACCCTTGAACGCTTCTCGTTGCCCCGCGCGACAAGTCGTTATAGCGACCACCATCGCGGCCATACGCGATCTGGCAATTGTTGAACTCCGTTAAATCGTCGGGCGTGGCCATGCCGCTGGCATTGAAGAAATCCTCATACTGTCGAATGCGCATCGCCCGCGCCCGCGCACTTTCTCCAACCGGCGCGATACAATATGTCGTTATCTCCGTTTCATTGACCGAGATCGGACGCACGATACGGATTTGCGTGCTGACCTGATCCATCAGAAATACATTCGGAAACAAAAGAAGGTTTCGCGTGGTTTCGGTCATCCAGCGGGTGCGCTCCTCGCCGAATTTCTGCTTGTACTGATCGACAAATTCAAAACTGGGGCGGGAAGGAGAACTGGCCGACGCGTTCCAGATCAAAGCGTGTCCATGATCGAATGAGAAAAAACCGCCCTGATCTGTCTTCATCCACGCGGACACATTTGCGCTCTTGGTAGGGTTCGCGGAACCGCCCGTCATCCGGTTTGCGACGGTCAACAGGTAGTTGGAATGCACGGTCGGCACGTGATACCCGTCGAGACCGTTCTCGGTTTGCATCTTCCAGTTGCCGCGATAGGTATACCGCCCGACCCCGCGGATGATTTCGAGCTTCCCTTCCGGCGACTGGTCCACCATGAGGTCGATGAAGGTCTTGGCACCCGCAAGGTAATCGTTCAGCGGTGGCACGTCCGCCGAAAGGCTGGCGAAAACGAATCCCTTGTAGGATTCTAGGCGAGCGACTTCGCTCAGGCCCAGATCGCTCCGGTCGAAATGTTCCGGGTACGCACCATTTTCCTCATCTGTGACATTCAGCAGCGCGCCATCGTTGCTGAACGTCCAGCCGTGAAACGAGCATGTGAATGTCGTTCGCCTGCCACGTTTTTCCCGGCACAGCCGCGCGCCGCGGTGCGTGCATGCATTGATAAAACATTTCAATTCGCCCGACCGGTTCCGGGTCAGAAGCACGGGTTGACGACCGATTGTCAGGGTCAGAAAGGCGCTTTCGTTGACGAGCTGGCTTTCATGGGCGAGAAACACCCAACTGTGCTCAAAGATGTGCTTCATCTCGAGATCGAACAATTCAGGATCAGTGAATATGGCGCGATCAAGCATGAAGCGACCGCTCGACGGGTCCTCGACAAGACACGAATCCAGACTTTGACGAATGCGATCGAATGATTTGCTCACACCGGATGTACTCATAGCGCTTCCTTCCTCGCCGTTTGACCGGCCACAAGACCGGCACGCGATTGTTTTCCACCCCAGCGACAACCCTGCTTCGATCTTCAACAAATCCAGAGTCCATCGCAACGCAACGCATCATATGGTCGTGTAGCCTCCGTCAACGACAACCTCGGAGCCGGTCATATAAGAGGACTCATCGGATGCCAAAAACAGGACCGCATAGGAAACCTCGACGGGTTCGGCCGACCGACCAATAAGCGTGGCGCTCAAGACCTGTTTGGCGACATCCGCATCGCCGAGAAGATCCTTGGTCATATTCGTGCGAATAATTCCGGGGTGCACAGAATTCACACGAATTTTGAATGGCGCATAATCCACAGCCGTCGATTTTGTCAGCAGGCGAACGGCACCCTTCGATGCCTGATACGCCGCCGTGGCAGGCGCGCCGATCAGTCCGTAGATCGAGGAAATATTGACGATCGAACCACCGCCAGCCGCCTTCATCGCGGGTAATATATACTTCGTACCATAGAATACGCTTTTTACATTGACGTCGAGAACGCGCGCAAAATCTTCATTCGAGGTGTCTTGGACAGCAGAAAAAACGAGAATACCGGCATTGTTCACAAGGATGTCGACGCGTCCGAAAGTGGACATCGCCTCCTGTGAAATCCGTTCCCAATCCGAGACGCTCGACACATCGTGTTTGAAAAATCGCGCCTGCCCACCGTGATCGTTAATCTCCTCGACCACGGCGTTGCCGCCCTTCTCGTCCATGTCGGTCACGATCAGCGTTGCGCCCTCGCGCGCAAGCAGCAAGGCGTGGGAACGCCCCATGCCGTTGGCGCCGCCCGTCACAAAGGCGATTTTCCCGTCTACCCGTCCCATGCAGTCCTCCCGTTGCAGATGCCGCGCCGTCTCCGGCGCAGTCACTCAAGTTGTCGTCTAGGCAACCCCAAGCTCGCGCTTTGCGAAATCGGTAACGCTCTTGTAGTCGGCCTTGCCGTTCGACGCGCGAAGAGGCACGGCGCCAACCAGAATGCGCTTGGGCGTTTTGTAGCCAGCGAGATGCGAGCGGACGTGCTTGCGCAAATCCTCTTCGTCGAACTTCGCGCCGCTCGCCAGCATGACGATGCCGGTGACCGCCTGACCCCATTTCTGGTCGGGCACACCGACGACAAGCGCATCCTCGACGGCGGGATGCGTCTTCAGAATTTCCTCGATCTCCTCCGGGTAGACCTTCTCGCCCGCCGTGTTGATGCAGACGCTGCCGCGTCCCAGCAATGTCAGGCTGCCGTCTTTTTCCACAACGCACCAGTCGCCGGGAATGGAATAGCGGGCCCCGGCGATGGTCTTGAAGGTCTTGGCGGTCTTTTCCGGATCCTTGTAATAGCCAACGGGAATCGGCCCACCCAGGGCGATGATGCCCGGCTTGCCGCTGCCGGGTTCGACCGGCTGATCGTTTTCATCGAACACGCGGCACCGGCCGCCGATCTGGAACTTGGCGGTCTTGACCTCGCCGGCGCTCGTCATGATCGAACTGCCAAAACCCAGTCCCTCCGAGGCGCCGAAGGAATCCATCAGGATGACATTCGGCAAATGCCTGAGCAGGCCGCGCTTCACTTCCGTGCTCCACATAACGCCGGAAGAAACAATCGAGACGACGCTGGCCAGGTTGTATTTGCCCGGCGCCTCGTCGAGCGCCGCCAGCATCGGCCGGGCGAAAGCGTCGCCGACGATCGCCAGCGAATTGACACCACGGCGCGAAACCACCGACCAGAGTTCATGCGCGTCGAGGGTTGGGCTCTCCAGCGTAACGATGCAGCCGCCGCTCATCATATTGCCGATAGCCGTAATGAAGCCGGTGCCATGCATCAGCGGGCAGGCAGGCATCGCCTTGGGGCCCGGACCGGAAGTCTTGATAAATTCGACCAACGCAGGAAGTGTCTCCGGGATCGGGCCCAGCGCTCGAAGCGTCGTAAGCTGAGCTTCGCGCATGTCGTCGTGGCGCCACATGACGCCTTTGGGCATGCCCGTCGTGCCACCCGTATAGATAAACAGTAAGTCGTCCGGAGACCGCTCGATGCCGAGCGGCGCGCCATCTCCGCCAGTGACGATCTTTTCGTAATTTTCCGCGAAGGGCGCGGCGTATCCGTTTTCGTTCACCTCAATGAAAGTGACGACTTTCGTCAGCCGGTCTTTCAGTTCGACGATGATGTCCCGGAACTCGGAACCGTAAACGACCGTTTGCGCGTCGGAGTCATCGAAGATGTAAAAAACTTCGTCCGCCTTGTAGCGGTAGTTGATGTTGACATGGACGAGACGGCTCTTGAAGCAGGCCGCCATGGTCTCGACATATTCGGGCCGGTTTCGCATATAGAACGCGACCTTGTCGCCGGGCCTGGCTCCGCGCGCGATAAGCGCGTGCCCGAGATTGTTGGACCTCCGTGTCGTCTCTCCCCATGTGATCACCCGATCACCATGAATTAGGGCAGGCGCATCCTGCGGTAAAACCGCCGAGATACTGTCGAGAATGTCGCCGAAATTCCACGCCATATAATCCTCCCTGAAAAATCCGGTCCTCGGGGGTCGGCTTTTTTTTGCGATCAAGCCGTTCCGTCCTTAACCGTCCGTTGTCTTAACCGTCCGTTGTTTCAACCGACCCGTCGCCGGACGTTCCGGCAGGAAGTCAAACCCGCCGGAATGCCGTTTGACGAAAATTCCGCATCATGCGGACGTGAACACCGGCAGCGCATATCCGTCTTCGGCCTCGTTAAATTTGACCTTGACTTTCTGTCCGATGCTAATCTTGTCGATTTCGCAATCGACGATATTCGTGAGCATCGAAACCCCTTCGTCAAGCGTTACATAGGCGATGACATAAGGCGGCTTGGCCTGCCTCGTGACCGAATAGCTGTAGATCACGCCATTGCCCGAAGCCTCGACGAATGCCGTGTCCTCCGAGAAGCAATGCGGGCAAATCGTCCGCGGATAGTAATGCGCCTTGCCGCAGGCGTTGCAAGTCCGGATCAGGAGTTGCCCCTTGGCGGCACCTTCCCAATAGGGCTTGCTCTCGGAATTGGCCACAAGATTGATCTTGTTTTTCTGCTCGGTGCTCATGCGTCTTCGTTCCCCACAATAACGGTTGCGCTGCCCATACGCGATCCCAGAAGCCCGCCGGTTCCATGCGCCAGTGCAATATCGCAGTTGCGAACCTGAACCTTCGGATGAGCCTCACCGCGAACCTGACGAACCGCTTCAAGAACCTTGGTCATGCCGCCGCGATTGCCCGGGTGATTGTTGCACAATCCCCCGCCATCCGTATTGAAGGGCAACTTGCCGACGCCGGAAATCAGATTGCCGTCCGAGACGAACTTCCCGCCCTCGCCTTTTTTGCAAAAACCCAGATCTTCGAGCGTTTCCAGCACTGTAATAGTGAAAGAATCATAGATGGAGGCGTATTTAATGTCGGCGGTCGTGACACCGGCTTCAGCGAACGCTTTGGGCCCGCTCCAACGCGCGCCGGAATAGGTCAGATCGACCTGGCCCGCCGCGAGATGCTTGGGTGCCTCACCGGCACCGAGAACCTTGACGCGGGTACGCTTCAACGACTTCGCCACTTCCGGGCTCACCATCACAATGCCGCCGCCGCCGTCGGTGATGACGCAACAGTCGAGCCTGTGCAATGGATCGGCAATCATCGGCGAATTGACGACATCCTCCACGGTCACAACGTCGCGGAGCCTGGCATGTTCATTGTACTGGGCGTGATGGGATGCGGCGACCTTGATCCATGCGAGTTGCTCGCTGGTGGTACCGTATTCGTACATATGCCGCATTGCACACATGGCGTACATGTTCGTGACGTTGGGGCCATAAGGCATTTCGAACGGAAAGTCCGGCGCTTGCTGGTTGTAGTAACGGACGGGCTTGCCTTCTTTCGCGTCCGCAACCGGCCTGCCTGCCAGCGTGATCAGCGCCACATTGCAATGCCCCGAAGCGATGGCCTGCGCTGCGTGATTGACATGGACGATGTAGGAAGACCCGCCGGTTTCCGTGCTGTCCATATGACACACATTGTTGAGGCCCATGTATTCGATCATATTGATCGGGCCCAAACCCGGGGCATCGCCGGCGCAAAAATATCCGTCGACATCGTCCTTTGAAAGACCTGCGTCCGCCAGCGCACCCTTCGCGATCTCGGCATGAAGTTGCGGCAGCGTCTTGTCCAGCGCCGCGCGGCACGGATGCTCGTAAATGCCGACTATGTAGGATTTTCCGTTGATACCCATCCCTATTCCCTTATCATGATTTCCTTATTGCTTAGCGCATTCATGGGGGCTACGTCCAGTCCGTCCACGAAAGGCGGAAGCGCGGGTTACGGCCGATCGGAAGAACAGGTCGAGCGAGGGAGGAACGGATTGGGGACGGTGAGGATTGAAAACGCGGGCGGCGTCAGGACCATTACGCTTGCACGCGTTGAAAAGCGCAACGCCCTTGACGCAGGAATGCTCGAGGGCCTGACCGCCGCCTTTCGGCAGACACCGCCGGTGGAAGAACGCGTCACCGTTATTCGCGCCGAAGGCCCCGTGTTCTGTTCTGGCCTCGATTTGCGCGTGCGAGACGCGGGAACGCTCGGGGCGGTATCCATCGAAACGATGCTGCACGCGATCGAGACCTATCCCTTGCCGGTGGTCGCAGTCGTTCAGGGCGATGCGATCGCAGGCGGCAATGAACTCGCGCTGCACTGTGATTTTGTCATCGCCAGCACGGACGCGCGATTTGGCATGTCGCTCGCCAAAATCGGCCTCGCCCCCACCTGGTTCCTGGCGAAGAAAATTCTCGAAGTCGCCGGGCCGGTCGGCGCGCGGGAAATGCTGCTGCTGGGCGACCTGCTGAGCTCGCACAGGATGCACGAACTCGGACTGATAGCCCGGATCGCGCCCGCAGCAGAACTGGAGGAGGAGGCTTCGAAAATCGTCTCCCGACTGGCCGCCAACGCGCCGCTGTCCTTACGGGCCATGAAGGCAGTGCTGGTGCGCGCCATGACTTTCCTCGACAGCGTGCCGCATGACGATATCGACCGGCTTGCGCGCGCCGCGGGAGACAGTGCCGACGCGCGGGAGGGCATTGCCGCCCTTCTCGAGCGTCGGACGGCGGTTTTCAAAGGCCAGTAAGAAAGGTGACAGGACCAATGTCTGTTCGAATGAAAAAAGCCTGGCAGGAGCTCACGACCGCCAACGTCGCGGCGCTCGGCGGCGAGCTTGGCATCTACCAGATTGCCGACGAAAAAGAACATGTCCTCCACATCGGTTTTGCTGGCGGGCGTTCCCTTTTCGGGTTGCGGGGTGAGCTCCTCAAGGCGCTGGAAGAATATCGCGACCGCCGCACCCTCTTCCGCGTCGAAATAAATTGCCAATACATGAGCCGTTACGAAGAACTTCTGATGGTCCATATGGCCGACCACGGATCGCTTCCGGCGGGAAACGCCTTCGAAGGCAACCGCAAAATCGGCCGGCTGAGCATCGGCTGAGATATCCGAAACGACGCAAGAAAGTACAAGGCCGCAAAGGCCGGACGACAGCAAGGGAAGGAAGATCATGGATTTTGCCATGACAGACGAGCAGCGACTCATCGTCGAACAGGTACGGCGCTTTGTGCGCATGGAAGTCGCCCCACTTGAAGATAAGCTCGATCCCGACGAGAGTCGGCTCGGCCCCGACGATTACTCACGCCTCGTCTCGAAGGTGAAGGACATGGGCCTGCACGGCCTCGGCGTTCCTCCCGAATACGGCGGCCCGGACATCGATACCGTCACCATGACGCTGATCGCGATCGAAATTTCGCAGCATCGCGCTGGCCTATATTCGCCCTGCTACGGAAGCTTCGGCGGCGCCGGGCTCGCCCACCTTTACGAGGCGAGCGAGGATCTGAAAAAGCGTTATCTCTATCCGACGCTGAACGGCGAGAAACACGGCTTTTTCGGACTGACCGAACCGTCCGGCGGCTCCGATCCGGCGCGCGCCATACAAACCCGGGCGGTCAAGGATGGCGATGACTGGGTCATCAACGGCGCGAAGATTTTCATCTCCGGCGCAGACAAGGCGGAATACGGCATCGTTTTCGCGCGTACGGATGCGGGCAAGGGCCGCAACGGCATTACCTGCTTTATCGTCGATACGGATACGCCCGGGTTTCACGTCCGCCGCGTCGTCCACACGCTTCGATCTGCCTATTATGCGACCGAGCTTCAGTTCGAGAACATGCGCGTGCCATCAGCGAATGTGCTGGGCGAGGTGAACAAGGGATTCGCGATAGCCAACGACCGGCTGAGCCGACAGCGCATTCCTTATGCGGCCAGTTGCATAGGCATCGCCATCAAGGCACAGGAAATGTGCATCGAGTACGCCAAACTGCGCGAGACTTTCGGGGCGCCTCTCGCCACACGGCAGGCTGTGCAATGGATGGTGGTGGATAACGAAATCGACATCAGCACCGCCAGGTGGGCGACGCTGGACGCCGCCTGCAAGGCGGATCGCGGCGAGCCCTTCCGCACCGAAGCCGCGATGGCAAAACTTCTCTCCACGGAAGGCGCCAGCCGCGTCGTCGATCGCGCCATCCAGATTCACGGCGGCTACGGCGTCACCAAGGATCTGCCGCTGGAGCGCTGGTACCGCGAAATGCGGATCCGGCGCATCGGCGAGGGGCCGAGCGAGGTGCAGCGATTAGTCATGGCTCGCAATCTTTTCGGCGCATCGCTATGACGACGGCGGACCCGGCCATGGACGACGATGAAACGAGACCGCAGCCGCTGCAGGGCGTGAAGGTGATCGATCTGGGTCAGGTATATCAAGGTCCCTACGCCGCCTTCCTGCTGGCGAAAGCCGGCGCCGATGTCATAAAGGTCGAGCCGCGCCACGGCGAGCCGGTGCGAATACGCGAGGCGCTGGGTGGCGGAGCGTCGCTGCCGATGGCCATGCTCAATTCCAACAAGCGCGCCATCACGCTCAATCTGAAGACACCGCAGGGATGTGAGCTTCTCAAGGCTCTCGTCAGCCGCAGCGACGTCCTGATCGAGAATTACGCTCCGGGTGTCATGGACCGCCTGGGCGTGGGCGCGAAAACGCTGTTCGAGGTCAATCCGCGCCTCGTCTACGCCTCGGCGACGGGCTACGGCCTGTCGGGGCCGGAGAGGGACAGCCTCGCCATGGACCTTACCGTTCAGGCCGCATCCGGCATCATGAGCGTGACGGGCTTTCCGGACGGACCGCCCCTGAAAGCCGGCCCCGCGGTCGCCGATTTCATTTCCGGCACTCATCTTTACGGTGCGATCATGACGGCGCTGTTCGAGCGCGAACGAACGGGACGCGGCCGTATGGTAGAGGTGGCGATGATCGAAACCATCTATCCGACGCTTGCCTCCAGCCTTGGCATGATCCAGTCCGATTCAGGGCCGCCGCCGCCGCGCACCGGCAACCGGCATGGCGGCCTCGCGATCTCGCCCTACAACGTCTACCCCTGCAGGGACGGACACGTCGCGATCATTTGCCTGGTCGAAGCCCACTGGACGAACCTGCTCAAGGCCATGGGGCGCGGTGAACTAAAGGACGATCCGCGCTTCATCGACAACGTCGCTCGCGTCACGCACATGGACGAGACGGACGCCGTCGTCGAGGAATGGACGAAAAACCTGACGCGCGCCGAGATTTTCGAGGCATCGCGCGCGTATCGCCTGCCCACCGCGCCGGTGCGCAATCTCGTCGAAGTGATGAACAGCCCGCATATGCACGAGCGCGGCATGCTACAATGGATCGATCACTACAGCCTGGGGCGCATCGTGGTACCGAACAGCCCCTTGCGGTATCACGGCACGCCGCAGATGATGGGCGCGTCCAACGCGAGGCTCGGCGAGCACAATCGCGAAATTTACGGCGGCATGCTGGGGCTCAGCGACAGCGAAATCGACACCCTGATGGCCGACGGCGTCATCTGACGTCGAGGCTGGATACTTCCCCGGGGACCGCGTCAGTGCAGCCATCGGGACCACCTGGAATCGGTCAATTTGGCAATCGAGATCGAACGTTGTTCACGTCTCAAGCCGATAGGCTGTGCCGTCGCGAATGATGCGGCCAGCCGTCACGCCCGCCCAATGCGTCCCGATGACCAGCGTCGCATCTCCGGATAGCTCCGCAAAAAAACTTTCTCGTATGTGGGTGGACTGAGATCGGTCGTAGTCAACGCTCGCTGCCCAGTCGGGGTGGGCAAGCTGGCAGGGATGGTGAACAAAATCACCGGTGATGAGGGCCTTTTTCCCTCTCGACGCAATGCGAACGCTTACATGGCCCGGCGTGTGTCCGGGGCTGGGCACCAGACAAACTTCTTCGCAGATCCGATGATCGGTCTCGACCAGATCGACGAGACCGGCCTCAAAAACCGGCCTGATGGAATCGGAAAAGACCGCAATCTGCAATGCGCCGAATACTTCATCCGGTGAAGAATGTTCCGCTTCGGTCTTCCAATAATCAAATTCCGTTCGGCCCATAAGGTATCTGGCTTTAGGAAAGGTCGGCTGCCACTTTCCCTCAACGAGCATGGTGTTCCAGCCGACGTGATCGATATGCAGATGTGTGCAGACAACGGTGTCAATATTGTCGCGCGTAAAACCGGCACGTTCGAGGGTTTCTAGAAATGGAAGCTGAAGCTTATCCCAAAAGGGAACCGCCGCTCGCGGCTTGTCGTTACCCACGCAGGTGTCGACAAGTATTCTGCGCGTTGGTGTTTCGATGACGAGAGCATGAAAACTCATTTTGAGCGCACCGGCATCAGTCATGAAGTGCGGTTTCATCCAGGCAAGCGGCAGGACTGCTTCAGGTGTTGCTTCCGGAATAAGGGACTCGAGACCACCATCGAGCTCGGACTCCACAATCTTCGTAACGGTTACATCGCCAATCTTCCACTTCAGCATTTCCATTTCCTCCGGTTAAAATCTTCTATGCGCTACAGGGGAAGGCTTCGTACAAACTGGTCCACCGCCTCGTTGAAAAGAGCAGGCGCTTCAACATTCACGGAATGGCCACCTTCGACATCGACCACCTGGAGCGAGGGAAGCAGCTCGACTGCGCGGTTCCGCAATGGTTGAAAGGCTTTCTCCCAGACGCCATTTATGAGGAGCGTCGGCACGTTGATATCGGCGAAGCGATCGATGACGGAAAGTTCGGGGCTGGTAAAGCGCATGGCATTGGCGATTCCGGTCGGTGAAATCCGCGCGGCATCGTCGATCATCTCCTGCTGGATGTCCGGAGCAAACCGCTGCGCCAGACGTGGGTGGAAAGGAAGGGCCTCGATTGCTGTCGCTCCACCTCTTTCCAACGCCGCTGCGCGGATTACTCGTTGCTCATCGTTGCCCATCGCGTTGAGGGGTGACAGGGCGGAGATTGAATTGGTGAAAATCTGCTTGAATATCCTGTCGGGGTACGCCAGCGCATACTGAACGGTGAGGCCCGCGCCGAAGGACTGACCGCAGATCAGCCAGCGCTCGACGCCAAGAGATTGCCTGATCTTCTCGAAGATATAGATGTAGCTGCGAACGCTGTAAGCGTCGGCGTTCTCGGGCGTCGGCGACCGGCCGTGCCCCCAAAGTTCGACGACGACCGGTCGGCAAAACGCCTGAAGGCCAGCCAGATTGGCTCGCCATTGAGCACGGCTTGAGAGCAACCCGTGCACAAGCAAGAGATAAGGTCCGGGTGCGTCAGAGTGAACTTCCACATATGGCATGGTCATTCAGACAATCCCGCTCTTCGACATATCTTCGAGGATCATCGCCGCGCCTTTTTCGGCGATCATGATCGAGGGAGCGTTCGTATTGCCGGAAACGATGACCGGCATGATCGAGGCGTCGATGACACGCAAACCCTGAAGCCCGCGAACTCTCAACCGGTCATCGACGACCGCGAGTTCATCATGCCCCATGCGGCAGGTGCCGACGGGGTGATACATGGATTGGGCGTTGTCACGGATGAAATTCAGAATCTCGTCGTCGGATCGGATGTTCCGGCCGGGCGCCGTTTCCTCCTGAATGTGGTCTGCCATGGGCTTGCTGGAAAAGATGCGGCGGATCCAGTGCAGGCCGGCCAACAGGGCGTTACGGTCTTCGTCAATCGCCAGATAATTCGCGAGCATGCTCGGCGGGACCAGCGGATTGGCCGATTTGAGGCGCACACGCCCGCGTGATTGCGGCCGTAGATGGGAAACCGATGCGGTAACCCCCGGAAAAGGGTCGGACAGTATTTTGCCTTCGGGTGTGAAGACCGTGCTCATCGGCCTGAAATTGATTTGCAGATCGGGCCGATCGATGTGAGCGCCGGAGCGAACGAAGGCACAGGCTTGCGAGGCGCCAAGCGTCAGAATACCTTTTTGGCGGAGTGCGTATTGAAGGGCGTGTGGCAGCACCCGCCAGCCGTGAAGGTACTGGTTGATCGAAAAGGCGGCGTCCACACGGCAGCGATAGTGAACATAGATGTGATCGTGCAGATTTTCGCCCACGCCTTCGAGATTGTGGACAACATCAATGCCATGTTCGCGAAGGTGTTCAGCCGGACCAACGCCGGACAGCATCAGGAGTTGCGGCGAGTTGATGACGCCTGCAGAAAGTATGATTTCCCGCGCCTGGACCTGACGCTTTTCTTGCCCAACCCGGTAGATGAGGCCCGTGGCGCGCTTGCCTTCGAACAGGATGCGCTGCACCTGTGCGCCCACTTCAATCGTCAGGTTGTCGCGGTTTCTCGCAGGCGTCAGGAAAGCCGACGCTGTTGAATTACGCACGCCATTCTTGATCGTAAATTGCAAGAAGCTGACGCCTTCCTGACGCCCGTCGTTGAAGTCGTCAACGGCAGAAATGCCGGCGCTGACGGCTGACTGCACGAAGGCTTGCGAGGCAGGATGCCTGAGTGTGGGATCGGTGACGGAGAGTTCGCCGTCGCCGCCGTGATATTCACTGGCACCGCGCGCATTTCGCTCGCTCCGCTTGAAATAGGGAAGAACGTTCTCCCATGACCAACCGGCATTGCCGAGTTGTCGCCATTCGTCGTAGTCCCCCGGATGTCCCCGCACATAGGCCATGCCGTTGATGGCGCTGGAGCCGCCGAGTGTTTTGCCGCGCGGCCAGTAGATGCGGCGATTGCCCAGATGGGGTTCAGGTTCGGTGGAATAGCCCCAGTTGAGTGTCGGGTGGACAAAAACGCGCGAGAGGCCGGCGGGAATCTTGAGCCAGGGATTGGTATCCTTCGGACCCGCTTCGAGCAGCAATACCCGGCAACGTCCGTCTTGAGACAGACGGTTGGCGAGAACGCATCCCGACGATCCGGCTCCGACAATGACATAGTCGTACATATCGCTGTGTTTCCTTATTCTATGGTTGTCAGTCGATGAATGTTGGCAGCGCTTTCCAGCGTGTTGATCTGCAACTGGAGTCTTTCCGCGCGCTCGATGCCGATGACAGGTTCGGTCAAACTGCGAAACTTGCGGAGAAGGCGTTTGCCTTGGCGGTTGATATCCCGGTCTGGAATGCCGACATCGATCTGATCCGTGAAAGACTCACCAGATTGCATCTTGACCAGAATGTCGGCCCCCGTACCTGGCGAGCGATCGCCATGAACCGTTATGCGGTCCCGGATCGCCATCAGAGCCGGGTCGGTTGCATTCTCATCCGAGTAGCTTTCAATCGCCGCCGTATCGATACCGGTCGCGGCCAAAGCGGCGACGTGAGCGAGACTGAACTTCATTTCAAGACCGGTGCGCGGCGAGGGGATGTTGCAGACTTTGAGGTGTCCCGGCGCGACGTGGATGTCGATCGATTCTATGTCGTGCGGGAGCAGCGAATGATCCCGGCAAATGGCGCTCACGGCTTCGATGGTCGAATGCGTGAGATAGCAGGCAGCATGAAATTTGAAGAGCGTATCGACGACCCTGCCGCTTCGAGGCTGGAGGTGTCCGTCCGGCAAGGTCTCGCAGTCGCTCTGCGTGATGACGAACCCTTGCGTCACTTCGAGCACGCCCGGGTGAGCGGTGAATCCCCGTTTGGCGAGTCGCGCCGCAAGAACGCCGTTGGCAGCCGCCTTGCCCGCGTGAAATGGTTTGGCCATGGTGCCGAACATCGACTTCAGCCCCGCTGCCTGTGTGCCCGCAAGGCCTAGCGCCATAGCCATCTGTTCTTCGTCGAGATCGAGCAGAAGACCGGCGGCTGCCGTCGCGCCGAAAGATCCCAATGTCGCCGTCGAATGAAATCCGCGATCATAATGCGACGGCATGACAAGCGAGCCGACAAGGGCCGCCGCTTCGTAGCCCGCTATAAAGGCACGAAGGACTTTTTCGCCTGAGGCATTTTCTGCTTCGGCAACGGCGAGCACCGCCGGCAGTATGGCAACCGTCGGATGACCAACGAGAGGATGAACATCGTCGTAGTCGAGTGCATGGGATGTCGCACCATTGACGAGCGCCGCGTCAGTCGGCGCGCACTTGGCCGCCGATCCGATGATCGTCGCCTGCCCTCTGGAATTGCTGACGACTTCTTCACGCAGCAAGCGCGCCACAGGTTCATTGAAACCCGCAAGCGTCACAGCGAACCAGTCGAGGATACATTGCTTGGCGACCGTGAGTGTGGCGGCGTCGAGCACCGCATCTCCGTAAGAGATGATGCGACGAGACAGGTCCATCGTGACATGCTTGCCGCCTTCAATGTTTTCTGTCATCCGTTCGGTCCCTCCCTCTCATAACCCTCGTTTTCCGAAGTGCCCGTTTCCTGCGGCTACAAACTTGCTGGCGTTGCTATTTTCCACGCGTCGGCTTACCGAGCAGGCGATCCGAAATGATCCGCTGCTGAATTTCGGATGTACCCTCGAATATCTTGGTGAGCCTGGCGTCGCGCCAGTACCGCTCCACGGGATGCAGCGTCGTGAATCCGGCCCCCCCCAAAATCTGTATTGCCTCGCTTGTGACCCGCTCTGACATTTCCGAGGCGAAATATTTCACCATGGAGGTCTGCACCGATACCGGGTTGCCGGCATCGATTTCATTGCAGGTGTAGTACATGAGCTGTCGTGCGGCCTCGATCTCGGTCGCCATCGTGGCGATCTTGAAACGGATCGCCTGGAAGTTCGAAATAGGCTCGCCAAATTGAACGCGCTCTTTGGCATAGTCGATCGCATGATCAAGGGCTGCCTGTGCCAGTCCGATCGACCGAGCTGCCGTGTGCGCGCGTGCGATCTCAAGACTTGCGGCGGCGGCTTGGAAGCCGCGGCCTTCGGCATCACCGGTTTCGCGGCGTGCCGGCGCGCGCACCTCGTCGAAGTGCAACTCCCACGTCTTCCAGCCGAAATAGCCGATTTTCGGGATAGGGGAGCCTGTTACGCCCTTCGGAAGCTCGCCTTTCGGTTTCTCTACGGTGACACTGACAGTGCGGGGCCTTCCCGAAGCGGGGAGCGGCTCGTCAATCCGGCAGAGGACGCTGATAAAATCGGCACCGTCGGCAAAGGTGCACCAATATTTATTGCCAGTGACGACCCATTCATCACCGTCCCGGCGCGCGCGGCACGTGACGCTCGACAGATCGGAACCCGTCTGCGGCTCCGAGAGCGCAGCGGCTCCGAGATAACGTCCCCGGGCCATGGCTGCGGTCTTTTCACGGCGCTCGCCTTCGCTTCCCGAAATAGAGCGATAGAAACCATTGCCCCGGGCGATGATGCTGGAGACGCTCATCCAGCCGCGCGCCAATTCCTCCGCCACGAGACAATATTCGAATGCACCAAGTCCAAGTCCGCCCAATTCTTCTGGAATGAGGATGCCGAAGAAACCGATGTCCCCCATTTTTTCGATGAGCTCGCGCGGAATGTCGCCTTTCTCCGGATCGAGCCTGTTCGCCACCGGGGTAACTTCGTCGCGCGTAAAATTTCGCGCGAGATCGCGCATCATCAGGCGTTCTTCGGTCAGATAGCTCAGATTGCGGGCCGCCGACCTGGCTATTTGCTCATTCATAAAGTCGACTCCTCAAGCCGCGCCATGAATCCGGCCGACGACCGGAAGGATATATTTTTGTTCATTACCGGAACCTCCGGCAGCTTCTCGAACATGTGTGTCCTCCTGGTATTTTCTCTATTTCTGATCGAGGTGTTGCCGCATCACCTCGATGATTGTTTTGCGTCGTTGATCGATACGCGGCATCGGTCCGCCGATGCCGATCGCCAGAAGCGGGCTGTTGCCATCGTTCGGCGCGAGCATCGCTATGACGTTTGCGCCAGGCGTCATCTTTCCCCGGCTCTCGGCGTAACCGCGCTCGCGGATGAGCTCGATCTCCTTCAGAAATTCACTTTCCTTGACGCGCTGGCTCGCGTTGTCCACGTCGGCATTGTTTCGGCGGATGATCGCCTTCACCTGCGTATTTGTTTTCTGACCGAGTAGTATTTGCCCCACAGCTGAAAGCGTCATGGGTCGGACGGTTCCGACCGTGACGGTCAATTGCACCGCGTAGCTCGCCGCCAGTATGTGGACATACCGTATCTGAGGGCCGCTTTGCAGGCCGAGCATGACGGTCTCCCCAGTTTCGCGACGCAAGGCTTCCATGATCTCCGTGATAGCTTCGCTTTCGTAGCGTGACGCCTGTATCCAGTTGCCGAGCAGCGTTACACGATAGGTTGGAACGAAGCGCCGGGCGGTCGGCTCGTAATCGAGATAGTTGAGAGCGACGAGAGATTTCAAAAGCATCGACGCGCTCGACTGCGGCAGATCAAGCGCTGCCGCAACTTCACCAACAGTCGCCGGTCGCTGATGGATACGAAAATACTCAAAGACCTCGAGCGTTCGCGCAGCCGATTTGATGACGTTTCCCTGCGGCCTCCCATTCCGTCTCGGCATAGGCTACATACCGATCAGATCGGCCCTTCTGATGGTGTTCGATAGAAGACGGATCGACGCCGCATCGACCATGACGCCGCCGACATTCACCGACCCGATCCCTTCTGCGGTCGCCTTTGCATAGGCTTCGGCCATTTCACGCGCGCGCGCGACGTCTTGGGGCCGCGGCGAATAGACCTCGATCGCAGCGTCGATCTGCGAGGGATGAATGGCCCATTTGCCGACAAAGCCCAGGGCAAGCCCGCGCTTGCATTCGCGCCGATAACCTTCGTCATCCTTGAAATTGCCAAACGGCCCGTCGACCGGATCGACGCCGGCGGCGCGCGCAGCCATCGCGATCCTGAAACGCGGATAATGAAAAATATCGCCTGGATAACCACTGTCGCCGCCGATCTCGCGGATATCAATCTGCTGGGACGCTGAATAGTCGCCCATGCCGAAGATGATCGCTTCAACGCGCGCCGAGGCCTTGGCAATATCCTCGACGCAGGCCAGCGCCTGCACTTCCTCGATCAGGATTTCGATGCCGATGCGCTTTTTGATTTTGAGCTTGGCTTCAAGTTGCGAGAGGAGAAGGTCCACGAACCGCACATCCGCCGCGCACATGGGCTTTGGCAGCATGATCGTATCGAGATTGGCGTGGGCCCCTTCGACGACCGTGATGATGTCTTCATAGCACCACTCCGTACCGACATCGTTGACGCGGACGCAGCGCGTCTTCTTGCCCCAGTCGAGCGAATTCAACGCGTCGACGATTGTGTGGCGGGCGGCAGGCTTGGCCGACGGCGCAACGGCGTCTTCGAGATCGCAGAAGACGTGATCAGCCGACGATTGCGCCGCCTTGGTGAGCATCTTTTCGCTGCTGCCGGGAACGGCGAGTTGCGAGCGGCGAAGGCGCATGGGTTGTTTCTGGGTCATCTGAAGGTCCTGTCGTAAGTCATTTAACAATGCCGTCATGGCGCCATTTTTCGACATCGACAGCGGTAAAGCCCGCCGCCAGCAATACTTCGTCCGTATGTTCACCATGATCCGGGCCCCGGCGAACGACACGACCAGGCGTTTCGGAAAACTTCACAGGGACCCCGGCAATTTGCAGCTTCTCGGGTATGCCCGGAAATTCGATCTCGGCCAGCATATCTCGCGCCACGAAATGCGCATCGCAGGCGATCTCATCCATGTTGTAAACAGGGCCGAAAGGGACACGGCCACCGAGGCGCTTCGTCAACTCGGCTTTTGTAAAGCGGGCGGTGCGTTCACTGACCCTGTCGATCACATGCTGCCGTCCGGAGCGGCGGGCAGCCATTGTGGCAAGTGAAGCATCGCCGAGAAGATCTTCTGAATCGAGTGCGACACACATATCCTGAAAAAAGCGATCATTTGAACAGGCTATGGCGACGTGTCCATCGCTGGCGGGGAAGATGCCGAACGGCGCGATGAAAGGGTGATGATTGCCTTCAGGTTTGGCGATGACCTTACCGAAGGATCGTTGATGCACGATGCGTTCGCTCACGGCAAGAACAGCATCGAGCATCGAAACGTCAACGAACTGGCCTTGTCCGCTTGCTCTGGCGCGGAGCACAGCAGCCAGAATACCGATAGTGAGATAAAGCGCCGGAATGGTGTCGCCGACGCCGGGCCCGACTTTCACAGGATGCAGCGCATCTGCGCCGGTGACGCCCATCATTCCACCCATCGCCTGAGCGACAACATCGAAGGCGGGCCAGTCCACATAAGGGCTTGATCCGCTTCGCGGGTCGCCGAAGCCGCGGATCGTCGCATAGACGAGCTGCGGATTACTCTCACGCAGCGTTTCGTAGGAAAGGCCAAGCCTGTCCATGACTCCCGTTCGGAAATTTTCGACAACCACGTCAAAATCAGGAAGAAGTTTCAAGAAGATCTCTCGACCGGCTGGTGCCTTGAGATCGATAACGACACTCTTCTTGTTGCGATTGATGCTGTGGAAATAGCCCGACTGCTTATGATCTGTGTCTGCGGGGTGGAAGGGCCCCGAAAAACGTGCCATGTCGCCGCTTTCCGGTGGCTCAACCTTGATAACGTCAGCGCCGTGGTCGGCCAGGATCTGCGTACAGAAGGGACCGGCAAGCGCCTGCGTCAAATCAAGGACGCGCAAACCAGCCAGGGTACCGAATGGGAGGGCTTCGGTCATTTGTCGCCCCAATGGCTGCGCCGCTTGAGAAGCACACGACGGTCTCCCTGGAAAATCTGCTGGTCGCGCTGGTTCACGCCGTAGTGACGGAACGTCACCTCGCCGGCGTCATCGCGATCCGCATCCCTGACTTCCAGCACTTCGGAATAGGCGTAGAGCGTGTCCCCATGCACGACCGGCGTCAGAAGCCTGATGTTATCGAGTCCGAGTTCCGCCAGAGCGTTTTCACATGTATCCTGACTTGCGAGGCCCATGATGATCGAAAAATTGACGCCGCCATACGAGATGCGCTGCTTGAACGGCGATGCCTGCATGGCGTGCTCGTTGAAATGGCCTTGCGCGGTGTTCATCACGAGATTGGTGATCAGAACATTCTCGAGCGGCTCGACGGTTTTGCCGCGGGCGTGCCGGAAAACCTGACCGACCTTGAAGTCCTCGAAATAATTGTCCCGACCTGTGAGCGATGACAGCTTCATATCAGGCAGCCTTTCCGCTGGGGTTGCGCCGCCGAACCAGATTGGATCGCTCAAAATCGATCACGCGCGCCTCGTTCTGGTTGAAGCCTTCGGTATGCCAGGTCACGATCCCGTTTGCCGGATTGCTTTCGGACAGTCGGCACGCAACCGTCGTGCTGCGCGAGATCAATGTGTCGCCGGGATAAACGGGCTCGTGATAGGTGAGCTTGCCGACGCCGACGAAAGGCCCGCCGATCTCGCTGCAATCCTCAACGCTCAAACCGAGAACGGTATTGAAGACGAGCAGCGGGTTCACGACGATGTCGCGATGACCATGCGCTTTTGCGAACTCCCTGTTGGAATAGAGAGGGTTGAAGCTCAGGGTAAGCGTGGTGAAAAGCAGCATGTCGCTTTCCATGATCGTCCGCCCCCAGTGATGGTTCATCACCTGACCGACGCTGAAATCCTCGTACAGATGTCCCTTGGGCCAAAGCACGGCCCTGGATCGGAAATCGTCCGGCATTTTCGCTCCCTACTTTCTTATACGCGTAGGGTCGTGCCATGCACGTCTCGGTGCAATAGCAACTTGCTGTTCAGGGGCACTATATCACATATGTGATATATCGATAAAGCAGCTGAAAAGCCGTCGCTATCAGCCCCAACACTGTTTCATCATTCCCAAAATGCACAACGGCCGTGAAGACTGGCTGGGAGGATTCTATGAGTGTGAAGCTGGACCATTTTATCGGCGGCACATCCGTGCCGCCCCGTTCGGGAACTTATCTCGACAATTATGATCCGCGCACGGGTCAAAAAATAGGTGGAGTTGCGGCGGGTAACAAAAGCGACGTCGATGCTGCCGTCGCCGCGGCGCAGGCAGCGTTCCCGGCATGGCGGGATCGTCGGCCCATCGAACGCGGTCGCATCCTCATGGAGGTTGCCCGAAAAATGCGCGAACACGCCAAGCGCCTCGCGGCGATCGAATCGTCGGAAACCGGAAAACCCTTATGGCAATCCCCGTTTGAGGTTGAGGGTGCGGCGCAGTACTTCGAATTCTATGGCGGCCTCGTCAATGCAATTCACGGCGATGTCATCGACATCGGCGCCAACTATCACTCTTACACACGGCGCGAGCCCTTCGGTGTCGTCGGTGTCATCCTGCCCTGGAATGCACCGATCAATCAGGGCGGTCGCGGCATCGCGCCCGCGCTGGCTGCCGGAAACACGGTCGTTGCCAAGCCGTCGGAAGAAACATCGGGATCTCTTGTCGAACTTGCGCGCATCGCCGTCGAGGAATGCGGACTTCCGGCGGGGGTCTTCAATGTCGTTCTCGGTTTGGGAAAAGATGCGGGCGCGGCGCTCGTCGAACACAGACTTGTGCGAAAGGTCGCCTTTACGGGCAGCGTTCGCGCAGGTCGTGAAATCGGAAAGATTGCGGCCGAGCGAATAATTCCGCTGACGCTCGAACTCGGCGGAAAATCGCCCAACATCGTTTTCGACGACGCCGATCTCACCGCCGCAATTCCCGGTTCGGTGCGCGCGTTCACAGCCAATGCGGGACAGGTCTGTCTTGCTGGCACCCGCTGTCTTGTTCAGGAGAGCATCCACAACACATTTGTGGATGCTCTCGCCAAAGCGGTCGCGGCGATCAAGGTCGGTCCCGAGGCTGATGCCCTGGTCGGACCAATTACGACACGGGCCCAGTTTGAAAAGGTGTCGCATTACTACGATGTCGCGGAGCAGGAAGGCGCGAAAGCCGTTGTCGGCGGCGCGCCTTTGGACGCTGAGCATGCCAAGGGCGGCTGGTTCGTCCAGCATACTGTTTATACTGGCGTGACCAATGACATGCGGATTGCGCGCGAGGAAGTTTTCGGTCCGGTTCTTTCCGTCATTTCGTTCAAGGACGAAGATGATGCTATCGCGATCGCCAACGACACGGACTACGGCTTGGCGGCGGGTATCTGGACGCGCGATCTCGGGAGAGCGTTACGTGTTTCGGCGAGGCTCGAAGCTGGCCAGATCTACGTCAACGAGTATCAGGCAGGTGGCGTTGAAACGCCGCTCGGCGGCTACAAGCAAAGCGGATATGGCCGCGAAAAGGGTCTGGAGGCCCTGCATCATTACACGCAGCTCAAATGCGTGACGATCAGGCTCTGACAGACGCGACCAGCACGTCTTTCGACGACCAGCAGCCAACCGGTCGGTAAGCGGTGTTCTGGCCCCACCTAATTGGGTTTCCTTTTAGACTTCCAGGGCTTGGCGAGTTTGAGGACTTTGAGACGAAACTCATCGGCGGGCGGCGCTTTGGCGTTGAATGTGTCGCCGTACCAGTCTTTGAGGGCTTGGTGTTCCGGGTGCTCTGGGTCGGCCATGGCCTCAAGGAACATTTCATATCCAGGTGGGCCGCCGACGTCTTCAGGCGGGCATGCGCCAGCTATATGGGTCAGCCTTGGATAAAGGTCGCCGGGCGTTTCATCGGCTATTTTGATGATCTCAAGCCTGTGCTGCCAGCCGTCGCCGAAGTCGTAGAGATAGGAGATCACGTTGGCGCCTGTGTCTTCGATAACCTCTGCGAGCGTCGTCTTGTCGGCAGGCAGATCATCGCCCCCAAAGCCGGGATCGGGCACCCCCCATGTCGGCCCTGCGGCCTCGAACATATAAAGATGCGAGTTGGTCCAGCCCATCGCTGCCTGCAGGGTGAGGTGCAGCCGGTCGAGCCGGATATTGGCGGGGGCCTGCAAGACACGGGTGACCATGGGATCCACGTATTCCAGTGTGACCTTGATCTCGATGATGCTCATGCAGCCTCCCTCAGATATTGGAAGGAGTATAATTCCAGGGCATGAGTTGGTCGATGCGGCTCTGCTTGTGGCCGCAGATGATCCTGGTGAGGACGTCAGTGAGATAGGCCATCGGCTCGACGTCATTGAGCTTGCAAGTTTATGCCGACCGGCGAACTATGCCGAGCGCCTCTTCCAGTCATGCCGGAAGGTGTCGCGATAGGAGGCGATGGTGTTGGAGCTTACGCCTCGATGCCGCTTGAGCCGATCAGTAAACCACCGTTCGATCAGCACAGCCAAGTCGTTCGGGGCGCTCATGAGCGAGCCTCCCACCGCTCATCCAATCGTCGCGCGGCATGGGCCATCAGCTCTGGCACGGCGGATAGGTACCAGTAGGTGTCGCGAACATAGGCGTGGCCGAGAAAGGTCGAGAGGACCGGCAGTTCGCGCTCGACATCTTCGCCCACACGATACCAGTTGATCAGGGTCTGGACGGCGAAACGATGGCGCAGATCGTGAATCCGCGGACCATTGCGCTGCCCCTTCTGCCGCAGACCGACCTGCCGCGACAGCCGCCAGAACACGCGGTGCACGTATTGATGCAGCAATCTGCCGCCGCGCTCGGCGACAAAGAAATAGGGGCTGCGAGGCGCGCCCAGATGCGCGTCGCGTCGCGCGGCATAGTCCGACAGCACGGCGACCGTGGTGGCATGGAGCGGCACCAGCCGCGTCTTGCCGAACTTGCTCTCACGAATGGTGAGAACGCCTTGGTCGAGATCGACGTCATCCCGATGCAGGTCGAGCGCTTCGGAATGACGTAGCCCGGCCACCGCTATCAATCCGAACAGGCAATGATACGTCCAGCGACGCAGGGCGTTAGCCGGCGGCAACGACAGCGCCGCCGCCAGAAGCGCGTTAATCTCGGCATCGGAATAGATGTAGGGCTTTGCCCGCCGCGCCGGCGGTACAGCGTCGCGCGGTGGCACTTCCGTCAGAGGGTCGAAATGAGCGAGGTGCTGAGCGAAGCAGCGCACATCGGTCAGGCGGATGGACCAACTCGGCTGCCGGCCGATCGACGTCACCCATTCCATCGCCAGCGTCATGGTGATGGTTTCGGCGTCGCGAGGCTCCATGAAGGTGACGAAATCCGACAGCCGTCGGGCGGGGCCGTGGTATTTGTATCCCAGCCCCTGGCGCATGCCCACATAGCGCTCGAGCGCGGTGCGAAGCCGGCTCATTGGACACCTCCCGGCCAGGGCAGGCTCAGTTCGCGTAGCTTCTCGATATCGAGCTTGGCGTAGATCCTTGTGCTGTCGGTGCTCCGGTGTCGGAGCAACTGGCCGATCTCTGCAAAGCTGGCGCCCGAACGCAACAAGTCGGTCGCAAGGCTGTGGCGGAAGAGGTGAGCGCCGTGGTGCGCATAGCCATGAATGCCCGCCCTCTCAAGCGCCTCCTTCGCAATCATCGTGATGGCGCAGCCGGAGGCAAACCCGACATGGGGAGCAAGCATCCGCAGAAACAGGCGACGGCACGAAGAAGCTGGTCGCCCATGCTGGATATAAGCGACGATAGCTGCGCCGACATCGTGGCGTAGCGGCATCATCGTTTGCCGCCGCCCCTTGCCGTGGACAAGGATCTTGCCCGACCGCCAGTCGATATCATCAAGACTGAGCACAACCACCTCGCCGGCGCGCAAGCCCAGCTTGGCCAGGACCATCAGGACCGCATAGTCGCGGAGCCCCATCGCCGTGGTCCGATCGCAGGCATCGAGAACCTGCTGGACCTTCTGTGGCGGCAGGAAGGTTGGCAGGCCAGCAAGCCGCCAGCGGCGGATCGACGGCACGCTATCGGCCAAGGCTACCAAAATGAACCCCTTCAGATGCAGGTAGCGCAGGAAGGCGCGCACCACCCCGCACATCGCCTTGCCGCTGTCGGCGGAGCCATCGAGGGCGTGCCGCTCGACATAGCCGATGACGATCTCCGGGGAGAGCGCCGCGAACCCGTCTGCACCGGCCGGACAGACCTCCTGCAGAAACCGGTGTGAAAGCAGCTTGTGGCTTTCCACCGTCGAAGCAGCGAGCCCTCTCTCATTCGTGAGATAAGCCGCGAACACATCAACGATCTGCTCGTGTTCCGTGCGCTCAGCTGGAACGGCGGCCGGTATTAAACCTTCATCTCGTAATGCCGAAAGCAAGCGCCGGAGCGCTGCCCGGTCCCCCGCATTGATGCTCCAGTGCTCAGAACGGTGCTCAAGAAACCGCTCAACGTGAACTTCGCTTAAATCCTGGGGATTGTGCCCGTTGCCGACGTGCCAATCCATCAGGTCACGAAACAGGTTTAGCGATCGCCAGGTGCACCGCCGACCGAAGCCTTCGTCCGACAATCTGGCCGCATAAACCCGTGAAAACTCGCCATAGGGCCCGCGAATCAGCTTCCGATAAAGCGTGCTGCGTTGCAGATACTCATTCGCGTTCATATGTCCTCTCCTTCGCGCCAATCGCGACGGAGAGACCCTAATCTATGCCGAATCCTCAGCAGCTAACCCATGAAAAACGTTGGCAGAAACGAGCCTGCTCGGCATAGTTCGCCGATCGGCATAAACCTGCTTATGCCGCGCGCGGCATAAGCAAGTCTCAACGAGCGATGCGATGGTCGCCCAGTTTTGAGCGCCGGCGTCGTGTCCTGCAAAGAGTGCGTTCTTGCGATGATGGCTATTGGCCGGATGGCGCGCTCGACAGCATTGTTGTCCATCTCGACGCGCCCGTCGGTCAGGAACATGCAGAGCCCATCCCAGTATTTGGCAATGTATTTGAGCGCCTCGCCAAGCGGCACCTTGGATGAGACACGGGTCCGATTGGCGCTCAGCCAGGCCTCAAAGGCCGCGATCAACGGCGCGGAACGGTCCTTGCGTGCCTGCAGTCGCGCATTGGCGCTCAAGCCCCAGATGTCCTTTTCAACTTGGTAGAGTGCCGCGATCTGGCGCAACCCTTCTTCGGCAATCGGAGCGGTCGCATTCTGCGCGACCTCATGGAGCTTGCGGCGCGCATGGGCCCAGCAATAGGCCAGCACGATCCCCTGATCTGCGCGTTTGAGCAGCCGGTTAGGGGGCAAATAGGTTTTGAAGCCCGCTCCAGAATTACATTCGGCCCCGACACCAAGTAGGCGTTAATGTTGTCGGCGGATCGTTTTAGCGTTCCATCTTCGTTCGAAATTGAAAATAGCTTCCGATCCGATGGATTTTGATTGGAAATCCAGACTATTACGACAGTCACACCAGCATTGTGGCTCGCCAAGTTTGCCCATTTGAAGGATGTATGGGCAAAGGCAATCTCATGACCAGTGTCAAAGACCAGTGGCCAGAGGATCGGCACCTGCTGGCCTTGGTAGATCGAGTTGGTGGACACAAGCGCAGAAATTGCCTCCTCTATCTCGACCGCGTTCAACGTGTTTGTTCCCCTATCGATGAGGTCGCGGGCAAAGCCCGCTCAGGCTGTTCAGGCCTGACACTCTGCTTGGTCTCCGCCTTCTTCGCCTCGATCCATGCGTCGATATCGACCTGCCTGATGCGCCAGGAACCCCCAACCTTGAAGCCAGGCAGCGTGCCATCCGCCGCCAGCCGGTATGTCGTCTTTTCCGTCAGACGGAGATATTCAGCCACCCCCGGCAGCGTCATCACATCCGAACTCATGCGATTCCCCATGATTCCATCATGAGAAAATATGGCAAAAACCGGAAATGAAAAGGAATAGAAAACCCTATGCGGGAATTTTGTTGTTATTCTTCGTGCCTGCGACGCCGACGCCTGCCGCGTTTGGCTGGTAATGCGCCACCGGTTTTCCAGGCTTTGACATTCTGCGCCTTCCAGCGAAGCGCCGGACAGGCCTCAATGGCCGCACGCAGATCCTCCGGCGCGTCCAGCCGCGCGGCGTCGATGATGCCTTCTTCAAGCACGCCGGTCAGGAACGCCATTTCGCCTTCGCCGAATTGGAAAAGCGGTTCAAGACCCTGACGGCATTCCACCGTCACCGTGTCGATCCAGCCCTTCTGCCCGCCATATGGTTCAAAATATGCTCCAGGCAGGCAGGTGATCAGCTTGGCGGCAAGGTCCTTCCCGTCGCAGCCGATCATGTCCACGGATGCGGTTCGCCAGTCGAAGCTGCGGGCGGACGCGCCGATCATCAGGGTGCCGAGCTTGATCTTCGACCAGTCCAGACCGGGCATGGCGATGATGCGGTGGGCGTCAAACAGATCGCGGGCCGTGCGCCGTGCGATCAAGGCGACCAGCTTACCGGCGACGATCTCGTGGATATCAAGCACCGGCACTGCCATCGCTTGGGTGTCGCCAAGCGTCGCCGACGGCATCGGCCGCACACCGAAAAGCGGTGTGCGGAAAAGATAGTTGATGTCGATCTCGATGGAACCGGCGCCGCCCAGCACCGAGGCGTAGCGGAAGATCCATTTGCCGCCCGCATGTTCAGCCGGTTCGCGCCGGGGCGAATAGCCCTTCGATTCCATCAGGCGCAGAATGCGGTCTTCAAGACCCGGCCGATCCTCGTCCATGCTCGCCTTGTCGACGGCGCCGACATAATTGAGGTCGATATCGACCGACAACCGGTCAAGCGCGGCGTGAAACACATTGAGCGCCGTGCCGCCCTTGAGCGCGACGCGCGGGGCGATCAGACTGTCTGCGGCAATGGCGTCGAGAATGTCGAGCAGGCGGATCACACGCTCCAGCGTCGCGGGCTGAAACTGCCGCTCGGCAGCAATTCGAGCAAGGCTTTGGGCAGATACTTCCATTCACACGCCCTCAAAACCGGTTTCAACCGCCTGTGGCGGCAGGAGAACACGCCAAGGCTCGACCAGCACCGCGTTACCGGGCTCTGCGCCGAGCGCATAATGCTTCGAACGCGGAAGAAGCACGCGCAGGCGCTCAAGGGCGCTGTCGGCTACACCCAGAGCGGACTGCCGCCGCTCCAGCCACCAGCCGGTGAGCGCGGCGAGCGAGCGGAAGCCAAGCAGTTCGACATAATCGACGAGTTTTTCAGGGTCGAGGTAGCGCACCATATCGAGCGATTGCAGCACCTCTTCGACACCGCCCGCTATGTCCGGCCGATGCAGCACATCAACCAATGTTCGCTCGATGGCTGTTACTTTGATGGGAATGCCCAGACGATCCATGATGACGGTGAGATAGTCCGTCCGGTCCGCATCCAGCAGCGCCTTCGGCGGCCCTATGAGGCGGCAGAGGCCGAAGGGCAAATCGGCCAGTTCAGTGCGCCCCCGGCTTATCAATTGAACTTCGTTGAATTCGGAATAGGCGACGCCATGCAGTTCCAGCGCGGAGTGATAGCCCAAAACGCCATCGGCGCGCAGCTTGCTGGCGGCTATGAGCCGATCCACCATAAGAGTCTCTGCCGACAGATGCGCCGGAACGGCCGCGAAAACCTCGCGGCTCAGCCGTTTGATGTTGCCGACCTTCAGGTGATGCTTGAGCAAGCTGGTGATGCTCGCAGAGCCTGCCGGGCGCTCAAACGCAGCGGCAAACTCCGCCCGGGTAAACACCGGATGGGCCGAGAGGAAGGATGTCGTCCTGTGCGTGCGTGTTGACATTTCGGTTCGCGAAATTGCTATTGAATGGGCAATATATACACCTTTCACAGCAAAATTGTCAACAGACCTTCTCTCCTCCTTTCCCGTACAACTTGGCATCAATCTTCCTGTGGCTGCGATGCAAATTGAGCTGCGGGCGAAGCTGGGTCGGCATTGCCCACGCGGGATGAGCGGGAGCGGCGGGCGGATTTATCATTCTCGACTTCTGGCAGTCCCTCCTTCCGCGCCTTGGCGAAGGCGCGGTCGCTGTCGAGGAAGGCTTCAAGCATGAAAGGGATGAGGTCGGCGATTTTTTCTACCGAACCATAGGTGGCGGCGTAGAGTTTCTGGTAATCGGATAGCGCCTGGCTGAGATCGGCGCTCACCGTAATGGTGATCCTGGTCGGTGTGCGGTCGGGTAGTTTGGCGAGTTTCAGATTGGTCATGATCGATCCCTTCAACCCTTGTAGGGCCGCAATACAATGTCCCTTTGGACGACGATGCGCAGCGGCCAGCCGGGGCGGATGGTGATGGTGGGCTGGATGTTGAGGTTCTTTTCGGTGAGGCGCTGGCCGGCCTGGGCGGCGTTCTGCTGTGTCGATTCACGGATGGCGCGAACGAGATCGCTCACATTGCTGCCGAAACTGAGTTCGGTGCCAACGCCCAGGAGCGTTGCCATGGCGATGCCCTTGAGAAGCTGCCAAGTG
>JAJYAH010000352.1 GCA_021779635.1 Pseudomonadota bacterium
ATCAAGTCGAAGATCGCAGCCGGCGCCAAGCGAGACGGGCTTTCAGTGGAAGACGCTACCAGGGATTATCTGACCGCGCGCCAGCCTAGCGGACGCTTCATTGCCACCGAAAGCGTCGGCGCCATGGCGGTGCTGCTGTGCGGTCCCGCCGGACAAGACATCACTGGCACCGCCCTGCCAATCGATGGAGGGTGGGCCATCGGATGACTAAAGCCTTCCTTAGGACGCCTCCCGTCCAGTGGGGTGGATTTGACATTCGGAGTTAAAGACCGCTGAGAAAGGGAACCGGACCACTTGCTTCAAATTGCCGAAAAACCGTTTCTTCCAGTAAATCGAAGATGACACTGGAATCTACCGAAGGCGCCTAGCCTATGGACCGCCCCACCGAACTGAAGTCCACGCTTCGCATCGAGGAAGTCCCAACGTGAGAGCGATCGTCGTGCAGAAGCTGCGTGGGGCGATCATGTCCGGCATGGTACCATTGGAAGGCGTCACCTCGCAACGAAATGCTACGGCATGTCACAGTCCGACCGGTCAGGTCGGTAGCGGCGTTATGCGCAGGGCCGAGAACAAAACGCTTATCAGTTCGCGAACTGACTCCGTTTGCGACCAACCCGTATCAGTCGAGTAAGTGACCGCGTTATTGAACCTGAATTCCGTCCGCAACGATCTTACTGATCGTTTTTGCAAGGAGCGAGTGTGATTCACAGATGGCCGTGCCCGAATGCCAAAATGAATGACTCCGATGACCATCCATCGCGATCAGCTTGGTCCCATCAAGAAGTCGGGGCAGCCTTTTCCTCGATCAGCAGAAGCGTCTCATAGGTCATATAGGCCGCCAGGTGCGCCGCCATGCCATTGACGTCGTGTGGCGGGCTCACCGTGTTGATGTCTACTGCGACGATATCAAGCCCCGATAACCCGCGCAGCAGTTGCAAGCCTTCGCGTGCGGTGAAGCCGCCCCAGGTCGGCGTGCATACACCTGGCGCAACCGATGGATCGAAGGAATCCATGTCCCACGAGAGATAGACGGGGCGTCCCTTCATTGCGGTATGCAGTTCTGCGAGCACATCCGCCTCGCCGCGGCGCATATAGTCGCGCATGGTGATCACATTGTAGCCGAGGCTTTTGGTGTGAACCGCGACGCCTGCACGATAAGTCGGGCCGCGGATTCCAACGTGATAAGAAGCGCCCGCCGATACCCGCTGCTCCAGCGCGACATGACTGAACTGGCTGGCGGCATCGTAAGGATGGTCGGGATTGACGGGATGACAATCGGTATGGCTGTCGACGTGAAGCACGCAAAGGTTTGGCCACTTGCGTGAGGCGGCGCGGACTAGCGGCACTGAAATCGATCCGTCGCCGCCGAATCCCACAACGGTCGCGCCATCGGAGGCGATGCGCCACGCGGCTTCCTCGATGCGTTCGAACGCGACTTCGATGCGGCTCGGGGTGACGTCCACGTCGCCGCAATCCACGAGCTTCAACGCAGCACGAATATCGTAGTCGGCGCGTTCGGACTCGAAAGCGCGCACCAGTCGCGACTGTTCGCGGATAGAACGCGGTCCGTCCCGCGAGCCGATACGGAACGCATGCGTGCCGCAATCAAAGGGCACGCCGAGTATTGCGGCCTTTGATCCCTTGGCGGACGTCGCCCAGGGCACGCCCATGAAGCCAACGCTCGTGCGAAAAAGATCTGCTGACGAAAGTTGTTCTGAAGCCTTCATTGTTCGTTTCCCAGTCAGGCTTCGTTCAGAAAATCAAAGGCAGCGAGCGTATGAATTTTCGCGACTGCAACGAGCTCCTCGACGAGGATGTATTCGTCCGGCGCGCCCATATTGAAGGGCGTGCAGCCGAATACCACGCTCGGCACGCCGAACATGCGGTAGAGCCTGGCGTCGGACGCTCCCACGCGCATATTGGCGACGGGCGCTTTTCCCAACACCCTTGTCGCCGCAGCAATTGTCCGGCTGACGATCTCGTGGTTCGGCGGCGTAAAGCTCGGCGGATAGGCGCGTATTATGCGCCAGGTCACCCCTTGGCAAGGATCAAGTTCGCGGTGCAAGGCATCCTCGACGGCTTCCAGGCTGACGCCCACCGGGAGGCGAATATCGGCAGCCGCGCGCGCCTGTGCCGGCACGAGGTTCGGCGAGATTCCGCCCTCCATGGTGCCGATATTCACCGTCACCCGCTGTAAAGTTTCCGCTTCGCCCTCTCCCGACAATTCCTCCGAGATCGGCTTAGCAGCCGTGATCGCCGAAGTGACAGCCGCAGGGGCGGCCACGGGAAGGTCTTCTAACCGCTTCAGCCCGTCGAGCGCTTGTCGAAGCCGATCGATAGCGTTGGCACCCTTGTGAACATGTGCGCCATGGGCCGTACGGCCTTCGGCTACGATCTCGACCCAGCAAAGCCCCTTCTCGCCGAAACGCAACACCATCGGCGAGCCTACATCGCCGCACAACATCGCGTCGCCTTTTGCTTCCGGCACGTGCTCCAAAAGCCAGCGTGAGCCGAGTGAGCCCATGTTCTCCTCGTCGCCGGCGAGCGTCATTACCAACTCGCCGCGCCAACGTTCACGCAAGCCGGAAAGGATTCGAAAGGCAGTGAGCGCGGCCGCGATGCCAGCTTTCATATCGGAAACGCCACGTCCGTAAATCCGCCCATCCTTCAACGTGCCGCCCAACGGTGGCACCGTCCACAGCCCCTCTCCGATCGGAAACGTATCGAGATGCCCGTTGAAGATGAGCCTGCGCCCCCGCCCTGCGCCGCCCGCTATCGACGCCACGAGATTGACGATACCTGGTGCCGTTTCGTGACGCGTGATACGAACCCCCTCGATCGTCTTCAAAAGATCCGTGACGACTTCGGCACATTCCGTCACATCACCGGGCGGGTTGGGCGAGGCGACAGCGACGAGCTTTCGCGTGGTTTCGATCAGGAAGGCGCGCTGCGCCTCGACCTCGGCTTCGATACGTGCACTAACGGATGACGTGTGATCAGCGACGGGCAAGACGGCTTTCCCAGATACGGATCGCCATCGCGAGCGGCCAGCAGATAAAGAAATAGACCACCGCGATGAAGGAGAAGATTTCCAGAGGCCTGAAGGTGGAAGACGACAATTCCATGCCTCGCCGCGTGATCTCGCTCACCGAAATCACCGCGCCCAGCGAGGAGAACTTGATCAGCTGCACGAAATTCGACGCCAGCGGCGGCAGCGTCGTTCGGATCGCCTGCGGCAAGACGATCCGAATAAAACCCTGCGCCGGTGTGAGGCCGAGCACTTGTGCGGCCTCACGCTGGCCCTTGGGAACGGCCTGGATGCCCGCCCGGTACACCTCCGAGATAAAGGCCGCCATATAAAGCGACAATCCGATCAGGATGCCGGCCAGCGAGGAAACGCGGATGTTAAAGACGATCGGCAGGACGTAATAAACCCACAAAAGCTGCACTAGGATCGGCGTGTTGCGGATGATCTCGCCGAGCGTGAGACTGAAGCCTCGCAGCACAGCGAATCTCGAGAGGTCAAACAAAGCCAGGATAAGGCCGCCGATCAGCGCAAATATCAGCGACGTCGCCGAGATGAACAACGTCATCTGAAGCCCCGACATCAAGAAGTCGAGATTGCTCCAGATGACATCCCATCGGAACTGATAGGTGACCACTGCGTCTTACCTGTCTTCAGGGAGCGACAATCGGGCCGAGCTTATTCTTCTCGGCATACTTCTTCAGACGACCGTCGAGCTTGATGGTGTCGATGAAGAGGTTGATGAAATTGAGCCAGACCTGATCGCCCTGCGGCACCGCATAGGCGTACGGCGTAACAGCGAGTTTCTCTGGCGGCTCGATGCTCTTGGCCCAATCAAATTCGTCTGTCACCTTCACCGCAGTCGGGAAGTCCGTCATGATGACGTCGACACGCCCGGCCACCAGTTCGCCTTCGCGGGTATTGGGCGGCGCCACCGAAATCAACTCGGCTTTCTTCAGATAGCCCTTCATGAAGGGCTCGATATAGCTTCCAAGCGTCACGGCCGCCTTGATGCCGGGTTTGTCGATGTCCTCCCAACTCTTGATCGGTCCATCCTTGCGGGTCACCGCATAGACGTTGGTGATGAGATAGGGCTTGGAGAATTCGACCGCCTGTGCGCGCTGAAGCGAGGCACCGAGCGCAAACATGCCGATATCGCATTTGTTAGCCTGAAGATCGGCGATGAAGGTACCAAAGCTGCTCTCCACGATTTCGAGCTGCGCGCCAAGATCCTTGGCGAGTTCCTTTGCGAGATCGGCATCGATGCCTTCGATCACGCCGGTCTTTGGGTTACGGAAGGAAATCGAGTAGTAGAGCGGGAACTGGCATACCCGCAGTTTCTTGGATTTGGTGATTTCATTGAGCCGGGAATTCACCTCAGCGGCAGCGGCAGGCGAAGGGGTGAGGAGCGCGGCTGTGACAGCAAACGCGGCCGCGTGAAGCAAGAATGGGCGCCAATTTGATTTCATCCGGTTTGTCCTCTCGCTGGCTTTGATCGTGGTCCTCGAACTAATTCTGGAGCTGTGAGATAAAGCGCTTCGCGCGCTCGCTCGACGGCGCTGTGAAAAAGGCCTCGGGCGAGGCCTCCTCGACGATCTCCCCAGCATCCATGAAAACGACCCGCGTGCCGACCTGGCGCGCGAAGCCCATTTCGTGGGTGACGACGAGCATGGTCATGCCTTCGCCTGCGAGCTGCCGCATCACCATCAGGACCTCCTGGCGCAATTCCGGATCGAGCGCAGAGGTCGGCTCGTCGAACAGCAAAACCTTGGGTGACATCGCTAGCGCGCGCGCGATCGCGACACGCTGCTGCTGTCCTCCGGACAACCGGTTGGGATAGACATCCCGCTTATCGGACATTCCAACCTTGGCCAGCAGCGCCTCGGCCATCGTAACCGCATCCGGGCGCCTCATGCGCTTCACCCGAAGCGGCGCCTCGATCAGGTTGCCCAGAACGGTCATATGCGGCCAGAGATTAAAGTGCTGGAACACCATGCCGATGTCCGGCCGAATATCGCGCGCGGCGCGGCGCTGATCCGAGCTGCCACGGGCCGATGCAATGGTGACGCCATTCATTGCCACCGTTCCGTCGGTAGGTTGTTCGAGCAGAGCAAGGCAGCGCAGCAAGGTGGTCTTGCCCGAGCCGGACGGCCCGATCACGCAAACGACGTCCTTTGGCACAACTACCAGGCTGACATGCCGCAGCACTTCGGTCGGACCGAAGCTCTTGGACACCTTATCCGCGGCGATCAACGGCAAAGCCAAGCCCCAACCCTCGTTGCGGCACCACAAAAAACGGTTATGCTACTTTTTGCAAAAACTAGCGTTGTTGCTTAAGCTAGAGCAATTGATGCAAAAATAGCAATAACCAAATTTTATGCAGATTGACCCCCGTCTCCTCGAAGCCTTCCGCAGCGTGCTGGACAGCGGTTCCATCACGCAGGCTGCCGCATCGCTCGGCCTTACGCAGCCGGCGGTCAGCGCCCAGATCGAGCGATTGGAATCCGACGTCGGCTTCGCGCTTTTTTTTCGCTCGGGAAATCGCGTGCGACCCACAGCCGAAGCGATGGCATTTCGCCAACAGGTCGAACAAACCCTCACCAAGATCAGCGATCTGAGCCGCGTCGCCGCACAAATCCGTGGCGGCGAGGTGGGTTCGTTGACCGTTGCAAGTCACCCAATGGCGGGGGTGACGCTATTGCCGCCAGTGGTGGCGGCTTTCGCCAGAGAGCGGCCGAACATTAAAGTCGAGCTATTCGTCCGTAACTCCGATGTGGTGCGTGGGATGTTTCCCTCACGTAGCTACGACATCGGTATTGCGGAGCTACCCGTCGACCCTTCTGGGCTGACGATCACACGGTATCGGATCGGCTGTGTGGCGATCATGCCCAGGAATGATCCGTTGACTGCCTACGATATCATCACGCCCGAAAAGATGTCGGGTCGTCCCTTTGTCAGTATGTCGCGGCTATGGACAGCCTATCATCTGGTGGAAAAAGTATTTTCGGACGCGCACGCCCGCCTGAACGTCGTTGCGAGTTCCGAACTCTTTGCAGCCATCTGCACGATGGTGGCAAGCGGCCTCGGCGTCTCAATCGTCGACCGTGCTTCCGCACTTCAATTCCAGGGGGCCGGACTCGAAATCCGGCCGTTCCAGCCAGCCGTTCTTTACGACATTGCCCTGTTTCATGCCGCCGAGCCGAACCTCTCGACGATTGCGCGCGACTTCCTGGATGCGTTCGATGCGCACATGCGAATTTTGCTCGCACCGACTGGAGAGGATAGCTAATGCATCTGCCGCCCGACGTGCCCGGCCGAATTGCTGCTGATCGCATGATGCTTGAAGAATTCGGGGCGATTTGCGACTTCGGCGGACGCCTCGCGGGCACCGAAAGCGAGCGGCACGCAATGGAATATGTAGCAGCGCGCGGCAGCCTCACGAGCGGCGTTCCCTGCACAACACTTCCCGTCAGCTATGGTGGTTGGCGAGCCCTGAAGGCAGAGTTGCATCTCTCTGACGGGATGCCTGCACGCTGCCACCCGTTGGTGCGCTCGATGCCGACCCCTGCCAAGGGTCTTACGGCCGAAGTAATCGATCTCGGCCGTGGCACGCCGGAAGAGTTCGAAGCCCATCGCCAGGAGATCCCCGGCCGTATCGTGCTGGTGCGGCACGAACTGATGTTCGTGGCTGGCACCATTCATCGCCGTCGCAAGTACAATATGGCGCGCGATCTGGGCGCGGTCGGTTTCCTCATCGCAGGCCCCGTGGCAGGCGCACTGGTGGCAGGATCCTCCGGGAGGAGCGAAGGCAATGCCGGCATTCCGGCCGCGAGCATCGCGCCGGAAACCGCCGCGCGCTTGGCGCGAACCGCCGCGGGATGGGCGCGCGCGACGCTAGTCGTTGCGACCGAAGAATATGCGGCACAAACCTCGACGCTACTGTTCGACCTGCCCGGCCAGACCGACGAAACGATCGTCCTCAGCGCTCATGTCGACGGGCACGACGTCAACGAAAGCGCCATGGACAACGCCTCTGGCGTGGCGACCGCTCTAGCGGTCATTCGCGCCGTCGCGCCATATGTGCACACATGGCGGCGCGGCGTGCGACTGGCATTCTTCAGTGCTGAAGAAT
>JAJYAH010000353.1 GCA_021779635.1 Pseudomonadota bacterium
CAAGAAGATGTCGAAATCGGATTCTTCCGATAATTCGCGAATCAACCTGACCGACGATGCCGACACCATCGCGCAGAAGATCCGCAAGGCGAAGACCGATCCGGAGCCGTTGCCGTCGGAGGAAAAAGGCCTTGAGACGCGTCCCGAAGCCGACAATCTGGTCGGGATTTATGCCGCGCTGTCCGGCCGCGCCAAGGCCGACGTGCTCCACGAATTCGGCGGCGGGCAGTTTTCCCATTTCAAGAATGCGCTGGTGGAGCTTTGCGTCGCCAAGCTGTCGCCGATTGCCTCGGAGATGAAGCGGCTGGTGGCGGACCCCGGCCATGTCGATTCGATTCTGGTCGACGGCGCCGACCGTGCGCGCGCCATCGCTGCCGAAACCATGAAGGCGACAAAGGATATCGTCGGTTTCGTCCGCGACCGCCAGCTTTCCGAGCGCGGCCATAATTGACGCAGCGCACTCTAATATTTTGCGCGCATTCTGATCGCAACCGGCACACTTTTGCGGAATACGCGCAGCCGCCAACGCCGCTTGTCGAGGACGGCCGCGCCGTGGCACCATGCGGCCTGTCTGGCGCAGCATCGGGACATGCATGACCACCCAGCGACGAAGCTATGAGACGGGTCACAAGCCAAAATGTCTTGTTATCGTTGACGACACCGCGGAATGGGACCGCGCCGTCTATTACGCCAGCCGCTGGGCGATCCGCGTCGGCGGCGGCGTGGTGATGCTGCGCATCATCGAAATGGAGGACCAGAACCAGCAATGGCTCGGGGTGGCCGATATCATGCGCGCCGAAGCGCATGAGGAAGCCAATGCCGCGCTCGATCGCGCCTCCGGCCGCGCCAACGGCATCGCCGCGATCACGCCGGAGCGCGTGATCCGCGAGGGCGACGCGACCGAGCAGATCCTCGACGTCATCGACAAGGACGTCGATATCACCATGCTCGTATTGGCCGCCAACCCCGGGGCGGAAGGCCCCGGCCCGCTGATCACCCTGATGGCCAAGACGGTTGGTTCGTTCCCGATTCCGGTAACCATTGTGCCTGGTGATTTGAGCGACCAGGACATCGACGCGCTGTCGTAGGGCACGCCCGGAGCAGGCCTAAATAGCGGGCATTGCAGCCATTCCCGGGCTTGATCGTGCGTTTGCCGTCGCCATCTGCTAGGAGAGAGACCACGCGCCGGCCTTGAACCGGTGACGCCGGAGAAATCACATGTTCATCCAGACTGAAGCCACCCCGAATCCCGCCACCCTGAAATTCATTCCCGGCCGCACCGTGCTCGACAGCGGCACCCTGGAATTTGCCAACCGCGAGGCCGCGGCGCGCTCGCCGCTTGCCGAGAAGCTGTTCGGCGTGCCGGGCGTCACCAGCGTGTTTTACGGCTCCGACTTCGTCACCGTGACCAAGGACGGCAGCGACTGGCAGCATCTCAAGCCGGCGATCCTCGGCGCCATCATGGAACACTACATGTCCGGTGCGCCGCTGCTCGCCGACGGCAGCGTCGCCAATGACGAGGCCGCCGACGAGGACGACGAGTTCTTCAACGAGGCCGACGCCGAGACGGTGGCGACCATCAAGGACCTGATCGAAACCAGGGTGCGCCCCGCGGTCGCCAATGACGGCGGCGACATCACGTTCCGCGGCTTCAAGGACGGCATCGTCTATCTCAACATGAAGGGCTCCTGCGCGGGCTGCCCGTCGTCCACCGCCACGTTGCAGCATGGCATCCAGAACTTGCTGAGGCATTTTGTGCCCGACGTGGTCGAAGTCCGGCCGATGTGACCTTCATCCCCGGATGAGCGCGGCAAAGCGCATTCGGTCAGCTCATGGATCGACAGCCTAGCTTCGTCGCTTGCGGCTGATATAACTTCGCCATGCTGATCCTCGCCATCGACACCGCCCTCGATGCCTGCGCCGCGGGCGTTCTCGATACCGACGCGGCCAGGATGATCGCGCAGGAATCGCTGGCGATGAAGCGCGGCCATGCCGAGGCCCTGATGCCGCTGATCGGGCGCGTGATCAGGGAGGCCGGCATTGCGTTCGCGGCCCTCGACCGCATCGCGGTGACCACCGGTCCTGGCAGCTTTACCGGGCTGCGGGTCGGCCTGTCCGCCGCACGCGGCATTGCGCTGGCCGCCAATAAACCGGTGGTCGGGCTCTCTACATTGACCGCCTATGCCGCGCCGGTGGTCGGCCAGAACGCCGCGCAACCGGTCATCTCAGCCATCGATGCGCGGCACGATCAGGTGTATTTTCAAGTAGTTAGTGGCGACGGCGGGTCGTTGATGCGGCCGCGCGTCGCACCCATCGAGGAGGCGCTTGGCGCATCGCGGTTCGGCGCGGCGCATCTGGTCGGCAATGCCGCCAAAATTCTCGCCGACCGCTGGCCGGCCGATGCGATGCCGCCGTTCAAGGTCGATCCGCAATCCGCGCCCGATATTGCCTGGCTGGCGTGGCTGGGAGCCGCGGTCAGTCCGGAAACCGCGCCGGCGCGACCCTATTACCTGCGCGCGCCCGATGCCAAACCTGCAAAGGACCTGCTGCAAAAGGCACCGCAGCCGTCGGCGTCATGATGGCGTGGCTCACCGAATTGTGGGGCGGCGACGCGGCGCTGATCGAGCCCGCGACCTTGCGCGACGCCCCCAAGCTCGCCCAGCTTCACGGCGCATCGTTTCATCGCGGCTGGGGCGAAGGCGAATTCGAGAGCATGCTGTCCGAGCGCAATACGCTGGTCCACCGCCTGCGGCTCGGGCGCAAGATCGTCGGCTTTGCGGTGTCGCGCATCGCGGCGGACGAGGCTGAAATACTGTCGATCGCGGTTGCTGCGAGCCATCGCGGGCGCGGCCTGTCCCGCAATCTGTTGCTGACGCATCTTGGCCATCTGGCCGGCCGCGGCGTGCGTACGGTGTTCCTCGAGGTCGAGGAGAATAATCAGCCGGCGCGGCGGCTCTACGAACGGGCCGGATTTGGTGTCGCGGGCCGGCGCGAACGCTATTACCAGCAGCCCGGCGGGGAACAATTGAACGCGCTTCTGATGCGTCGCGACTTGTCGTAACCCGCGCGCGGTGGCAGAACAGGCCCTGTCAAAGAGACCCAGGACCATGACCGCCCTGAAATCGACCCCCGCGCTTAAAGCCACTGGTATCGAAGCGCGTTGCGCGGCCACTGGCATGCGCATGACCGAACAGCGCCGCGTGATCGCGCGTGTGCTGGCGGAGGCGCTGGATCATCCCGATGTCGAGGAATTGTACCGCCGTTGCGTCGCCGTCGACGACAAGATCTCGATCTCGACGGTGTATCGGACTGTCAAGCTGTTCGAGGACGCCGGCATCATTGAGCGTCACGACTTTCGTGAAGGCCGCGCCCGCTACGAGCAGATGCGCGACAGCCATCACGACCATCTGATCAACCTGCGCGACGGCAAGGTGATCGAATTCGCCTCCGAGGAGATCGAAAAGCTGCAGGCCGAAATCGCCCGCAAGCTCGGCTACAAGCTGGTCGATCACCGGCTGGAATTATATTGCGTCCCATTGGACGACGACAAATCCTGATTCCGAGCAAATCCTGGACACGACGTTGCCGGCGCGCTCGCCGCCAGCGAACCCGGCTTTCGCAGCGGCAGTCATTCCGGGGGCGGCTCGCAGAGCCGAACCTCAGATGTGCAGTTGCACATCGGGGAATCTCGCGATTCCGGGTTCGATGCTCGCGCATCGCCCCGGAATGACCATCCAACAGTGGATTTTCGGCACTTTAGCCTATAATTGACCCCCGCGCCGCATTGGCGCCATGTCAGCCCAGCATTCAGGTTCCATGACGCCGCCGCGCAAGCTGCATATCAAGTCATATGGTTGTCAGATGAATGTCTACGATGCGCAACGCATGGTGGACACGCTGGCGCCCGAAGGCTTTGTCGAGACCGCCAGCGTCGACGATGCGGACCTGGTGATTCTCAACACCTGTCACATTCGCGAAAAAGCCTCCGAGAAGGTTTACTCGGAGCTGGGACGGCTGCGGGTCGCCAAGGATGAAGCCGCGCGCCACGGCCGCCAGATGAGCGTCGCGGTAGCAGGTTGCGTCGCGCAGGCCGAAGGCGCTGAGATCATCCGCCGCGCGCCGGTGGTCGATGTCGTGGTCGGTCCGCAGAGCTATCATCATCTGCCGCAACTACTGGCCCGCGCCAAAAGCCACGGCCGCGCGCTGGAGACTGAATTCCCGGTCGACGACAAGTTCGGATTTTTGGCTCCGCCGAAGCCCGATGCGATCCGCGCGCGCGGCATTTCATCTTTCGTGACGGTGCAGGAAGGCTGCGACAAATTCTGCACGTTCTGCGTGGTGCCGTACACGCGCGGCGCCGAGGTGTCGCGGCCGGTGGCCAGGATCGTCGATGACGTGCTCCGGCTCGCCGACAATGGCGTGCGCGAGATCACGTTGATCGGTCAGAACGTCAACGCCTATCACGGCGAAGGACCGGACGGCCGGATCTGGTCGCTCGGCGCCCTGCTGCATCGCCTCGCCGGCATTCCCGGCATTGTGCGCCTGCGCTATTCGACCAGCCATCCCCGCGATGTCGACGAGAGCCTGATCGCGGCCCATCGCGATCTCACCACGCTGATGCCGTTCGTGCACCTTCCGGTCCAATCCGGCTCCGACCGGATTCTTGCGGCAATGAACCGCAGGCATACCGTCACGGACTACCGCCGCGTCATCGACCGGTTTCGCGATGCCCGGCAAGATATTGCATTTTCATCGGATTTTATCGTGGGTTTCCCCGGCGAGACCGAGGAAGATTTCGCCGCGACCCTCGCACTGGTCACACAAATCGGATACGCTGGCGCCTATTCGTTCAAATATTCGCCGCGGCCCGGAACGCCGGCGGCGGACATGCAGGAGACGGTGTCAGCGGCTGATATGGATGAGCGATTGGTACGGCTCCAGGAATTGATCGACAGCCAGCAATCGGCCTTCAACGTGGCGACGATTGGCAACACCGTCGATGTGCTGTTTGAACGCGCCGCCCGCAATCCCGGCCAGATCGTCGGCCGCACCGCCTATCTGCAGCCGGCGCATGTGATGGCCTCGTCCGGTATCATCGGACAGGTGCTTCCGGTCACGATTGCGAGCCTCGAGCGCTACAGCCTGCTCGGCGAACTGGCGCCTTCAGCAGATGCGCCGCCTGCTTTCGCTCAAATGACCGATTCTTCTCAAATGATCACGGGAGCCTGAACCCTTGCCAAAAAGCGCATCGGATTCGCCTTCGCTCGCTCCCAGCCGCAAACTTGACCGCGACCTGCAAATTCCCCCCGAAACGCAAGTCGTCATCGACTTCGATGACAATCGCGCGGTGTCGGCACTGGTCGGACCCTACGGACAAAACCTGGCGCTGATCGAACGGCGGCTCGGCGTCGTGGTCGATTCGCGCGGCAATCACATCACCATCGCAGGATCCCGCGACGGCTGCGACGCCGCGCGGCGCGTGCTGGAAACGCTGTATGCACAGGCGACCCAGGGGCACGATCTGGCGCAGGGCGATGTCGAGGGCGCGATCCGCGCCGTCGTCGCGCAGGGCTCGCTGTTCGAATTTGATGCTAAGACCGCGAAGACGTCGTTCGAAACCATCAACCTGCGCAAGCGCCCGGTGCGGGCGCGCACGGCGGCGCAGGACTCCTACATTCGCGCGCTCAAGAAGCATGAACTGGTGTTCGGCATCGGGCCCGCGGGCACCGGCAAGACCTGGCTCGCGGTGGCGCAGGCCGCGCAATTGTTCGAACGCAAGGAAGTCGATCGCATCATCCTGTCGCGTCCGGCGGTCGAGGCCGGCGAGCGGCTCGGCTTTTTGCCCGGCGATCTGCGCGAGAAGGTCGATCCTTACTTAAGGCCGATCTACGATGCGTTGTACGACCTGATGGATTCGCGGATCGTCGAGCGCGCGCTGCAAACCGGCGAGATCGAGATCGCGCCGCTCGCCTTCATGCGCGGCCGCACCCTGACCAACGCCATCATCATCCTGGACGAAGCGCAAAACACCACGTCGATGCAGATGAAGATGTTTCTGACGCGGCTCGGCGAAAACAGCCGGATGATCATCACCGGCGATCCCAGTCAGGTCGACCTGCCGAACGGCCAGGCCTCGGGCCTTGCGGAAGCCGCAAGACTGCTCGATGGCGTCGACGGCATCGCCCAGGTGAAATTCACGGCCGAGGACGTCATCCGCCATGAACTGGTGGCACGGATCGTCGCCGCCTATGAAGGATTGCCGCAGCGGCCGGCAACCAGCAGGCCTTGATGCTAAAATCTTCTGCCGAGCGCGCGCCGGGAGCGATTTCCCGTCGCCAACGAAATTCCGGACCGATGGCGCCCTTTGCCCTTCCCCTCACCGAGGTTCTCGTCGTCGCCGACGACTGGCGGGCTGAGCCCGATGCCGAAGCCGTCGTCCATCGCGCCATCGCCGCCGCCGCCAAGACCGTCCATGCCGGGTCCGGCGACGCGGATTTTGAGGCCGAACTCGCCGTGATGCTGACCGACGACGCCGGAATCCGCACGCTGAACCGCAACTGGCGCGGCATCGACAAGCCGACCAACGTGCTGTCGTTTCCAGCCTTGCAACCGACCGGCGGAGGCGGCCCCGACGATGCGCCGCGCATGCTCGGCGACATTGCCATCGCCTATGAGACGACGCGCCGGGAGGCCGATGACGAGCAAAAGCCGTTCGATCATCATCTCAGCCATCTGGCGATCCACGGCTTCCTGCATTTGATGGGTTACGATCACGAAACCGACGACGACGCCGAAGCCATGGAAGGCCTCGAGCAGGAGACCCTGGCGCAACTCGGCATTCCCGATCCGTATGCGGATCGGGACCGGATGGACTGAGATGGCCGACTCCGAACCGACCCACGACAATCCGCGCAATACGCGCAACCTGCCGGCGGTGGTGCCCGCGGGCGAAGTGATGCGTCCGATCTCCGACAACTGGCTGACCCGCGCGATCCGCGCGCTGTTCGGATGGAAACCGGGATCGGTTCGCGACGATCTTCAGGTCGTGCTCGATGCCAGCACGCCGGACGAAGTCGGCTTTTCCGCCACCGAGCGCACCATGCTGCGCAACATCCTTGGCCTGCATGAACGGCGCATCGC
>JAJYAH010000354.1 GCA_021779635.1 Pseudomonadota bacterium
GGAATCCATAACCACGACAGGGATTATGGATTTTCCGGGCCTGCGCCAAGCGGCGCATCCCGGAATGACGAATCGGATGAGATCGCTAGCCGCATTTCGAGTCAGTCTCTTCCGGATCACGCCTTGTCACACCGGCGATGGCGCAAGATAATGCCGTCCGACATCCAACGGAGGCAACATGAGCTGGCTTCCCTCCAACGATCCCGTGCTCGGCGATCCGCAATCGTGCGACGCGCTTGAACTGGTCATCGTGCCGCGGACCCGCGACCTCGGCGATGGATTCGAGGTGCGCCGCGCGCTGCCGCATGGCAAGCGCCAGATGGTCGGGCCCTTCATCTTCTTCGATCATTTCGGGCCGGTGCAGTTCATGTCCGGCAAGGGCATGGATGTGCGGCCGCATCCGCATATCGGGCTCGCCACCGTCACCTATCTGTTCGACGGCAGCATCATGCACCGCGACAGCGAGGGCAATATCCAGGAAATCCAGCCCGGCGCCATGAACCTGATGACGGCGGGCCGCGGTATCGCCCATTCCGAACGAACGCCGGACGTGCAGCGCCGCGACGGCCAGAAGATGCTCGGCCTGCAAAGCTGGATCGCGCTGCCGGCCGCATCCGAGGAAATCGCGCCGTCGTTTCAGCACTACGCGGCCGCCGACCTGCCGACCGTCGACGACGGCGGCTTCACCGCGCGCGTCATCGCCGGCAGTTCGTTCGGCGCCTCGTCGCCGGTGACGATGGTATCGCCGTGGTTCTACACCGAGGTAACCGCAAGGCAGGGCATCAGCGTGCCGCTCGATCCCGACCATGAGGAGCGCGCGATCTATGTGATCGACGGCGAGATCGAGATCGCGGGCGCACGCTATCAGGGGCCGCGGCTGTTGATTTTCCGGCCCGGCGACCGCATCACGGTGACGACATTGAGTCCGACCCGGATGATGTTTCTCGGCGGCGATGCGCTGGAAGGTCCGCGTCATATCTGGTGGAATTTCGTTTCCTCCAGCAAGGAGCGGATCGAGCAGGCCAAGCAGGACTGGAAGACCGGCCGATTCGCCCATGTCCCCAACGAGCATGAGTTCATTCCGCTGCCGGAATGAACCGTCCCCGTTCCTTCGAACTGTCGCTCGCGGTTGCGAGACGGCGATCTTTTTGAAAGTCTCAGCCATGACCGCCATGCTCGCCAGCGACCTGCCCCTGCCGCGAATCGGGCGCGGCAAGGTTCGCGATATCTACGCCGTCGGCGAAGATCGGGTGTTGCTGCTGGCCACCGACCGCATCAGCGCCTTCGACGTGGTGATGGCCGAGACGATCCCGATGAAGGGCGCGGTGCTGACCCAGATCTCAGCGTGGTGGTTCGGTCGGCTTGAAGGCGTGGTGCCGCATCACATGATCAGCGCCGACGCCGATGTCATCGTCGCCGAAGTACCGGTCCTGAAGGCCCATCGCGCCGCGCTCGCCGGACGGGCGATGCTGTGCCGGCGCACCACGGTGTTTCCGATCGAATGCGTGATCCGGGGTTATCTTTCCGGCTCGGCGTGGAAGGAATATGCCGCGCAGGGCACGCTCGCAGGCGAGAAGCTCGCGCCCGGCCTGCTCGAGAGCGCCAAACTCGAGCCTGCGGTGTTCAGCCCGGCGACCAAGGCCGAAACCGGCCATGACGAGAACATCACGGTCAAGCGGATGCGCGAGATTGTCGGCGACGAGGTGGCCGATGCGCTGGAGCGCATGACCCGCGCCGTCTATGGGCTCGGCGAGAAGACGAGCCGCGGCCAGGGTATCATCATCGCCGACACCAAATTCGAATTCGGCAGGGATCGCGATGGGCGCATCATCCTGATCGACGAGGTGATGACCCCCGATAGTTCGCGGTTCTGGGCGGCGGATGCCTACAAGCCCGGCCGGCCGCAGCCGAGTTTCGACAAGCAGCCCTTGCGCGATTATCTCGACGCCGAACGGCGCGCCGGCCGCTGGAACGGCGAAGCCCCGCCGCCCGCTTTGCCCGCCGAAGTCGTTGAGGCCACCAGCCAGCGTTATCTCGACGCCTACCGCCGCATCACCGGCGCCGACCTCAACTTCTCCCCCGCCAGCGGAGCGAGGTAAGGTGGCGTCAATTTATGTCGAAGAATGTAACGGGAGCGCAGACATGACCGAAGCCGATACCGTCCTTGTCGAACGCGATGGGCCGGTGACCATCGTCTCCATCAATCGTCCGCATTGCCGCAACGCAGTCGATGGCGCAACCGCGCGCAAGCTGTTCGATGCGTTTCGCGCCTTCGATGCCGATGCCGATGCCTCGGTCGCGGTGTTTACCGGCACCGGCGGTTATTTCTGCGCCGGCGCCGACCTCAAGGCGGTGGCCTCGGGCGATCCCAACAAGAAGCGCGAGATCGGCGGCCACGATTCGATCGCGCCGATGGGACCGAGCCGGCTGCGGCTGTCGAAGCCGGTGATCGCGGCGGTCGAGGGCTTCGCGGTGGCCGGCGGCATGGAACTGGCGTTGTGGGCGGACATGCGCGTGGTCGCCGAGGATGCCACGTTCGGGGTCTTCTGCCGCCGCTTCGGCGTGCCGCTGATCGATCTCGGCACCATCCGGCTGCCGCGCTTGATCGGTCATTCGCAGGCGATCGATCTCATTCTGACCGGACGCCCGGTCGGCGGCCCCGAGGCGCAGCGGATGGGCCTTGCCAACCGTCTGGTGCCCAGGGGCGAGGCCCGCACGCTGGCGATCGAACTCGCCCGGGATATCGCGCGCTTTCCGCAGAACTGCCTGCGCGCGGACCGGTTGTCGGCGCTGCGGCAATGGGATCTCGAAGAGGAAGAAGCCATCGCCAATGAAATGCGCGGCGGACTGGAGGTCATTGCGTCCGGCGAGACTTTGTCCGGTGCTGCGCGCTTTGCATCCGGCGTCGGCCGTCACGGCGCGTTCGGCGCGGACAGGCCGAAAGGCTAGCTGATCGTCGCGTCGAGGATTGACCTCTTCGAGTTCTGGCGGCGCCGGTTGCGTCCGGCCTTCCGCACTGTCATAAAAAACCTGTTGTCCTGAAGCGCGGGCGTCGTCTACCACTAACCATTGTGCCAGGAACACATTCGCGCGTGGTCAGCCACCCTGTCAGCCTCGGACCAAAATTCCGCGGCGCACTCAACGACGTTCTGGGCGGCAGCGCCGCCAGTGTCCTCAACATCACGTTCGGATTGTCCTACGCGCTGCTGATCTTCGCAGGCCCGCTGGCGCCCTATCTGTCCTACGGCGTCGCCGCCACTTTCATTTCATCCACCGTTCTGGCCACCATCCTGGCGGTCGGAAGCTCGCTGCCGTTCGCGATCGGCGGTCCGGAGAGTTCCACCGCGGCGATGACCGGGATACTGGCGTCGTCGCTGGTCGAACGAATGGCCTTGACCGATCCCACCGCGCCGCTGCTGGCGCCGGTGCTGATCACGCTTGGCCTTTCAACCGTCGCCACCGGTCTCGTGCTGTGCGGTTTCGGGATGACGCGGATGGGCCGCGCGATCCGCTACGTGCCTTACCCGGTGGTCGGCGGATTTCTCGGCGCGACCGGCTGCCTGATCGTGCTCGGCGCGATTCGTGTCATCACCGGCTTTGGCTTTCACTTTGCGACGCTCGACCGGTTCGCAAATCCGCAGACGCTGTACGAACTGGCGGCGGCCTGCGCCATGGCCCTCGCGCTTTATCTGACCTGGCACCGGTCCCGAAGCTCGTTCGGACTGCCGGCCATCCTGATCGGCGGCATCATCGCCGCGCATGTCGCGTTCTGGCTGGCCGGCATCTCCCCGGCGGCGGCGCAGGCTTCGGGCTGGACCTTTCAGCCGCCGCCCGACGTCTCTTTCATGCTGCCCTGGAGCGCGCAGGAATTCAGCCGCTATCCCTGGTACAGCTTGCCGGATCTTGCCGGCAACCTGGTCGCCGTCATCTTCGTCACCGCGTCATGCACCCTGTTCAACACCGCGGGCATCGAAGTAGCCTCCCATCGCGAAGCCGACCTCGAGCGCGAGCTCAACGTCACCGGCATCGCCAACATCCTGTCGGGCGCGCTTGGCGGCTATACCGGGTGCATTTCCGTCAGCCGTTCCGTGCTCAACCTCAATAGCGGCGGAACCGGTCGCCTGTCCGGCCTCACGGTTGCGGCGATCTCGGTGCTGATGCTGGCGGTGGCGCCGATGCTGCTCGGCTATATGCCGAAATTCGTTCTCGGCGGCTTGCTGATCTACCTCGGAGCGGACCAGCTCTATCGATGGATCATCCAGTCGCGGCGGCGGCTTTCGTCGGTCGAATATCTGTCGCTGCTGGCGATCATCGTCATCATCGTGCAATGGGGCTTCATCGCCGGCATCGCGATCGGTATCGTGATCGGCTGCGCGACCTTCGCATTGAGCGCGTCGCGAATCGATTCCATCAAATACAGCTTCGACGGCTCGGAATATCGCAGCTCGCTGGATCGCTCGCGCGACGATCTGGCGGTGCTGGCAACCCATGGCGGCAAAATCCAGGGCCTGAACCTGCAGAGCTACCTGTTCTTCGGCTCCGCCAACCGGCTCTACCAGCACGTCAAGACGCTGCTGCAGCGCAGCCCGGAATGCCGGTTTCTGGTGTTCGATTTCAAACTCGTCACCGGAATCGATTCCTCGGCGGCCTACAGCTTCGCCCAGATCAAGCGCACCGCCCACGACCGCGGCATCAATCTGGTGCTGGTCCATCTTCCGCCCGCGGCCGAGAAGGTCTTGCGATCGAGCGAGTTCATCTCGGAGGAGGTGCGGGTCGTGGCCGAACTGGATCACGCGCTCGAATGGTGCGAGCACGAGATCATCATGCAGCATCAGGAGCTCGAGCAGGAAGAGGCCAGCCTGCGCGACTGGTTCATCCAGATTTTCGAGACCGGGCACGACGCCGACGAATTGATCCGCCGCTGCCAGCGCATCGAGGTCGACGCCGGCGAGATTATCGTCAATGCCGGCGATGCCGCCGATTCGATGCATTTCATTCTGGACGGGCGCGTCGGTATCAAGATCGACGCCGGCGAGGGCCGCACCACCCGGGTGCGAAGCCTCGGCCGCTATACCACCATCGGCGAGATGGGCCTCGTCTCGCATGCGACGCGCAGCGCAACGATCGAGGCGGAGGTCGCGAGCATTCTCTACGTGCTGGGCGCCGATCAGTTCGAGGCCATCAAGACCGACAATCCCGCGCTCGGCCAGAAGCTTTTGACCTATTTCGTCTCGGTGATGGCCGAACGGTTGAGTTTCGCCAACCGCACGATCGCGGTGCTGCGGAGGTAAGCGCGACAGCGCTCCCTTCACCTCTCCCCGGCGGGGAGAGGTCGATTTGCGAAGCAAATCGGGTGAGGGGCGTTGGCGACTAAATCCCCGCCATCATCACATATTTGATCTCGACATATTCTTCCATGCCGTGATGCGAGCCTTCGCGGCCGAGGCCGCTTTCCTTGACGCCGCCGAACGGCGCCACCTCGGTGGTGATCAGCCCGGTGTTGACGCCGACCATGCCGGACTCCAGGGCTTCGGCGACCCGCCAGACCCGGCCGAGATCGCGCGAATAGAAGTACGAGGCAAGACCGAACGGGGAGTTGTTGCACATCGCGATCACGTCGGCCTCGTCCTTGAAGCGGAAGACCGGCGCCAGCGGCCCGAAGGTTTCCTCCTGCGACACCAGCGCATCGGGCGCGACGTTGGACAGCACGGTCGGCTCGAAGAAGCTGCCGCCGAGCGCGTGGCGCTTGCCGCCGGTGACGATTTTGGCGCCATGCTTGACCGCGTCGGCGATATGCTTTTCGACCTTGTCGACCGCATCCATGTTGATCAGCGGGCCTTGCGTCACGCCGGCTTCCGTGCCGTCGCCGATTTTCATCGCGGCGACTTTCTTCGAGAGCTTCTCGACGAACTGATCGTAGATCTTGTCCTGGGCGTAGATGCGGTTGGCGCAGACGCAGGTCTGGCCCATGTTGCGGTATTTCGAGACCATGGCGCCGTCCACCGCGGCGTCGATATCGGCATCATCGAACACCACAAACGGGGCGTTGCCGCCGAGTTCGAGCCCCAGCTTCTTCACCCCGGCCGCGGCCTGCCGAAACAGGATCTTTCCGACTTCGGTCGATCCGGTGAAACCGACGAAGCGCACCGCCGGATGTTCGCACAGCACCTTGCCGATTTCCGAGGATTTCCCGGTGAGGATGTTGAACACGCCCTTGGGCACGCCCGCCTTCTCCGCGAGCGCCACCAGCGCCAGCGCGGTCAGCGGCGTCTCGTTGGCGGGCTTCAGCACGACGGTGCAGCCGGCGGCCAGCGCCGGCGAGACCTTGCGGGTGATCATCGAGCAGGGAAAATTCCATGGCGTGATCGCGCCGCAGACGCCGATCGGCTGACGGATCGCCAGCAGCCGGGCGTCGGGCCGCTGCGTCGGAATCGTCTCGCCATAGACCCTTCTTGCCTCCTCGGCGAAGAACTCGACATAGGCGCCGCCGATGTCGACTTCGCCCAGCGCCTCTGCCAGCGGCTTGCCCTGCTCGGAAGTGAGGATCAGCGCGAGGTCTTCGCGGTTGGCGATGATCAGGTCGAACCATTTGCGCAGGATGTTGGAGCGCTGCTTGGCGGTAAGCTTGGCCCAGGCCGGAAACGCCCGCTCGGCGGCTTCCACCGCTTGGGTGGCTTCCGCCGTGCTCATGACCGGCACCTTCGCAAGCTCGACGCCGTTGACCGGATTGGTCACAGGATTGGCCGGGGTGCCGATCCAGGCACCGTCGATGTAGCAGCGGTCGCGCAACAGCGAAGCGTCCTTCAGACGTTCGCGGAGCGATGGCGAGGACGCTTGCGAAGTGCGTGCGGCGGCAGTCGGGGACATGGCGTTACTCCTCGGGTTTTTCTTGAGGTGTTGTTTCGGATCTTTCCTGGCCGGAAGTTCGATCATAGGCCCAAAAAGGCCGCTTTGCATCGCCTGGGCGCGATCCGCTCGCGGCATTTTCAAGGCAAATCCCGATGCCGCCGGAGGTTCCCGCCCGCATCCGACACAGTTGCGGGGACGGCGTTCAGGCCGCGCCGCTCATATAGGTTTCGCGGCGGCCGATCATGCGTTCGGCTGCGTCCTTGGCGTCCGCCTTGGA
>JAJYAH010000355.1 GCA_021779635.1 Pseudomonadota bacterium
GGTATGGATCGGCTCGGCCACCCGTGCCGACGCATTATGGGTCGTCAGCCGCTCCGCGCCACGGCCGACCAGGCCTCGCCATATCAGTCCAAGCGCCGGTGCGCCGATGATGCCCAACAGCGGCGTCCCGTTCGTCACCAGCGCGAGGTTGACTGTGAACTCGTCGCGGCCGGCGACAAACTCCTTGGTCCCATCCAGGGGATCGACCAGAAAGAAGCTGCCGTCGTAAGGCGGCTTCGCCAGGGGAATCCATTCCTCGGACAAGGTCGGTACTTCCGGAACGAGCCGCGCAAGACCTTCGCGGATGATCCGGTCCGCCGCCAGATCCGCCTCCGTCACCGGCGAGCCGTCGGTCTTGCCGCCGATCTTCATGGTGCGCCGGTTGACGGCAAGAATGGCGGCACTGGCCTGGATCACCAGATCGGTCAGGGGCTCCATGAGTATGGCCGCCGCATCGCGGCCGATCACCGATCCTGACGAATGTGTCTTATTCATTGCCCGGCCTCATCTGCAGTCTGCCTTTATCTACACGTTTGACGGCAGAACAAGCACGCTCCTAAGGTGCCCCTCCACACAGGACCGTCCTGCATTCGCGCCGGCCAATGTTGGCAGCACGCGCATTGGCAGTGTATCAAACCAGCGAGCTTGCGTGATTCGCCACATCCGCGCTGCGGATTTCCAGGAACACCTTATGTCTGGCACGTCGTCTTCCGGTCCCGCCCCCGATGCCCTCGAGCTTGCGGCGCTGTTGTGCTCGCGGGTTTGCCACGATCTCATCAGCCCGGTGGGCGCCATCGTCAACGGGTTGGAGGTCCTCGACGACAACCCCAAGCCGGAGGATCGCGAATTTGCGCTCGATCTGATCCGCAAGAGCGCCAAGACCGCGTCGGCGCGATTGCAGTTCTGCCGTCTGGCGTTCGGCGCGGCGGGGTCGTCGGGCGCGCAGATCGACCTCGGCGACGCGCAGACCATGGCGCGCGGTCATCTCGAGGACGGCAAGACCACGATCGCGTGGAACCTGCCGCGCGTGCTGCTTCCGAAGAACAAGGTCAAACTGCTGCTCAACATGCTGGTGATCGCGCAGCAGACCATTCCGCGCGGCGGCGTGCTCACGGTCGATCCGGTCGGCGAAGGCGACCCAGCCGGCTTTCGCGTCACGGCCAGCGGGCTGAACGCCCGCATGCCGCAAAATATCGCCGATCTGCTGGCGGCGGCCCATGCCGGGGGCGTCGATGCCCATGCCGTGCAGCCCTATTACACGCGGCTATTGGCGCAGGCTTGCGGATTGAACGTGGTGCTGGCACCCGAGGGCGATACGGTGGTGGTGACCGCTTCCTGAGCGGGCGGGCGCGCAAATATGGTTAACCAGCGGTTTACAGCCGGCGCCTCAATTCCATGAAATCTCATTATCTCTTTGTTGAGTGCGTTCTTTTCCAATTGCTCAACCAATATTAAACGCTTTGCATAGAAGCTGGCCAAACTCCGAAAGGCGTAACGAAATCGTACGCCGGTGGGTTCGAAGGCCTGTTTCATGGATGATTTGTTGCGGGAGTTCCTGACCGAAACCGGCGAAAGCCTGGATACGGTCGATAATCAGTTGGTGCGGTTCGAGCAGGAGCCGAACAACGCCAAAATTCTGGATAACATCTTTCGCCTGGTCCACACCATCAAGGGGACCTGCGGCTTTCTGGGGCTGCCGCGTCTCGAAGCGCTGGCGCATGCCGGCGAGACCCTGATGGGCAAATTCCGTGACGGCATGCCGGTAACGGCCGAAGCCGTCACGCTGATCCTGAGCAGCATCGACCGCATCAAGGAGATTCTGGCGGGGCTGGAGGCAACACAGGCGGAGCCGGAAGGCACCGATCAGGATCTGATCGTCCAGCTTCATCAGATGGTCGAGCAGGGCATGCAGGCGATGTCCGCGCCGGCTTTGCCGGTCGCGTCTGCGCCGGCTGGTCCGGCCGCGCCAGCGCCAGCCGCTCCGGTCGAGCCCGCGGTGGAACAGGGCACGCTGACCTATCAGGTGCTGGAGCGGCAATTGCGCCCCGGCGAAGTATCGCTCGACGATCTGGAACGCGCCTTCCGCGAGACCGCAGCCGAGGTTGCGCCGCCGCCGGCGCCCAAGCCGCCGGCGCCGAAGGCAGCGCCACCGAAGGAGGCAAAGCCTGTCTTGAGGAAAACCGTTGTCGAGCCGGAAGCGTCCGATAGCGACCGCGTCGCCAACCAGTCGATCCGCGTCAATGTCGACACGCTGGAACACCTGATGACGATGGTGTCGGAGCTGGTTCTGACACGCAATCAGCTGCTCGAGATCAGCCGGCGCAACGAGGACACCGAGTTCAAGGTGCCGCTGCAGCGGCTATCTAATGTCACCGCCGAACTGCAGGAAGGCGTCATGAAGACGCGGATGCAGCCGATCGGCAATGCCTGGCAAAAGCTGCCGCGGATCGTGCGCGATCTGTCCAGCGAGCTCGGCAAGCAGATCGAACTGGAGATGCACGGCGCCGACACCGAGCTCGATCGCCAGGTGCTCGACCTGATCAAGGATCCGCTGACCCATATGGTCCGCAACTCCGCCGATCACGGGCTGGAGACGCCGGCCGAGCGTTTGGCCGCGGGCAAACCGGAACAGGGCACGATCCGGCTGTCGGCCTATCATGAAGGCGGCCACATCATCATCTGCATTGCTGACAATGGTCGCGGGCTCAACACCGCGCGGATCAAGGCCAAGGCGGTTGCCAACGGCCTCGTCACCGAGGCCGACCTTGAAAAGATGACGGAAGCGCAGATCCACAAATTCATCTTTGCGCCCGGCTTCTCGACCGCAGCCGCGGTCACCAGCGTGTCCGGCCGCGGCGTCGGCATGGACGTGGTGCGCACCAATATCGACCAGATCGGCGGCACTATCGACGTCAAATCGGTGGCCGGCCAGGGCTCCAGCGTCACCGTCAAGATTCCGCTGACGCTGGCGATCGTCTCGGCGCTGATCGTGGAAGCCGCCGGCAACCGTTTTGCGATCCCACAACTGGCTGTGGTCGAACTGGTGCGGGCGCGGGCCAATTCCGAGCATCGCATCGAGCGGATCAAGGACACCGCGGTATTGCGCTTGCGCAACAAGCTGTTGCCGCTGATGCACCTGAAGAAGCTGCTCAAGATCGACGACGGCTCCTCCAGCGATCCGGAAAACGGCTTCATCGTGGTGACCCAGGTCGGCAGCCAGACCTTCGGCATCGTGGTCGACGGCGTGTTCCACACCGAGGAAATCGTGGTCAAGCCGATGTCGACCAAGCTGCGCCACATCGAGATGTTCTCCGGCAACACCATTCTGGGTGATGGCGCGGTGATCATGATCATCGATCCAAACGGCATCGCCAAGGCGCTCGGGACCTCGGTCGAAGCGAGCCACGAAATCGCCGACGAGAACGCGGCGATGCACGCCAGCGCCGCCGAGCAACTGACCTCGCTGTTGGTGTTCCGCGCCGGCTCGACGCGGCCCAAAGCGGTGCCGCTTGCGCTGGTGACCCGGCTTGAGGAAATCGCCGCCGAGAAGCTCGAACTCTCCAACGGTCGATATATGGTGCAATACCGCGATCAATTGATGCCGCTGGTGCAGATGGCCGGCGTCAGCGTCGCCACCTCGGGCGTCCAGCCGATCCTGGTGTTCGCCGATGACGGCCGCTCGATGGGTCTGGTGGTCGACGAGATCATCGACATCGTCGAGGAGCGGCTCCACATCGAGGTCGCCGGCAGCGGCGAGGGCATTCTCGGCTCTGCCGTGATCAAGGGACAGGCCACCGAAGTGATCGACGTCGGTTACTTCCTGCCGATGGCATTCGCCGACTGGTTCAGCCGCAAGGAGATGCGGCCGTCGACGGGGGCGCAATCGGTGCTGCTGGTCGACGACAGCGCGTTCTTCCGCAACATGCTGGCGCCGGTCCTGAAGGCAGCGGGCTATCGGGTGCGGGTCGCCCCCAATGCGCAGGAAGGGCTGGTGGCACTGCGTTCGGGCCAGGCGTTCGACGTGGTGCTGACCGACATTGAAATGCCCGACATGAACGGCTTCGAATTCGCCGAGACGATCCGGGCCGATCAGCATTTGAGCGCGATGCCGATCATCGCGCTGTCGTCGATGGTATCGCCGGCGGCGATCGAGCGCGGACGCCTCGCCGGCTTCCACGATTACGTCGCCAAGTTCGATCGCCCCGGCCTGATCGCGGCGCTGAAGGAACAAACCGCCGAAATCAGCCGGGCGGCATGAAACGAGTTCAGCCGGGCGGCATGAAGGAGGCCTGCATGAGTAACAAGACACCGACCATCGAAGGCGCTGTTTCCGAATACGTCACCGCGATCATCGGCGAGCAGTTGTTCGGGCTCCCGATCTCGCGGGTGCAGGACGTGTTCATGCCGGAACGGCTGACCCGGGTGCCGCTGTCGTCGGGCGAGATCGCCGGCGTCCTCAATCTGCGCGGCCGCATCGTCACCGTGGTGGATATGCGCGCCCGCCTTGGCCTGCCCCGGAATGAAGACGGCAAGCCGCCGATGGCGGTAGGCGTCGACCTGCGCGGCGAATCCTACGGGTTGTTGATCGATCAGATCGGCGAGGTGCTCAAGCTCGCCGACGACGGTCGCGAGGACAATCCCGTCAATCTCGATCCGCGAATGGCCAAGCTTGCCGACGGGGTGCATCGCCTCGACGGACAGCTCATGGTCATCCTCGACGTCGATCGCGTTCTTGAAATCGTGCCTGACCTGCTGGCGGCATGAGACTAGCGGCAAGCTTGGCGTAAATCTGAGTTGCAACGCAAACGTCCCTTTCGGGATCCTGAAGAAGCAGAGGCTGAAATGAAGACTTGTCTCGTGGTAGATGACTCAAGTGTCATTCGAAAGGTCGCAAGGCGAATCCTGGAAGGGCTGGATTTCCAGATCGTCGAGGCTGAGGACGGCGAGAAGGCGCTGGAGGTCTGCAAGCGCGGACTGCCCGAGGCGATCCTGCTCGACTGGAACATGCCGATCATGGATGGCTATGAATTCCTCGGCAATCTGCGCCGCATGCCGGGCGGCGACCAGCCCAAGGTGGTGTTCTGCACCACCGAAAACGATGTCGCGCACATCGCGCGCGCGCTTCACGCCGGCGCCAACGAATACATCATGAAGCCATTCGACAAGGACATCGTCACGGCGAAGTTCCAGGAAGTTGGCCTGATCTGAGTCTTTTGAATCTGGTGGCTCAACGGTCACCGGCGCCGCCATTTCAATAGTGCTGTTGCGTCCTGTCTGGTGATTAATGAGCGTTGCGTTAGCTAGTTCCTCGACCCCGAATTCGATGCGGCAGGAACCGCTGCGGGTGATGGTGGTCGATGACTCCGTCGTCATCAGAGGATTGATCTCGCGCTGGATCGGATCCGAACCGGACATGGTTGTCGCGGCATCGCTGCGCACCGGCCTTGACGCCGTCAGGCAGATCGAGCGCGTCGATCCGGACGTTGCGGTGCTCGACATCGAAATGCCGGAACTCGACGGCATCTCCGCGCTGCCGTTGCTGCTGGAGAAAAAACGCAACCTCATCATCATCATGGCTTCGACGCTGACCCGCCGCAACGCGGAGATCAGCTTCAAGGCGCTCTCGCTCGGCGCCTCGGACTACATTCCAAAGCCGGAAAGCACCCGCGAGCCGACCGCCGCCGAAACCTTTCGCCACGATCTCATTCAGAAAATTCGCGATCTCGGCGCCAAAGTCCGCCGCGCCGTCCCGGCTTCAGCCAGTCCGCCATTGGCACCGGTCCTCGATCGGTCGCGTGACCCCTCGCCGCGGCCGCCGCCCGCCCAGATGGCGCATCCGCAGCTAGTGCGCCGTCCGTTCGGTACGCAAGCGCCGCGCGCGCTCCTGATCGGTTCATCCACCGGCGGTCCGCAGGCATTGATGACGCTGGTCGGCGAGATCGGCGCCGTGATCGATCGCTTTCCGGTTCTCATCACGCAACACATGCCGCCGACCTTCACCACGATTCTGGCGGAACATCTGGCGCGCTCGAGCCGTCGGCCGGCGCACGAGGCCATCGATGGAGAGATCGTCAAGGCCGGCCGGATCTATCTCGCGCCGGGCGGCCGCCATATGCGCCTCGCACGCCATGGCACCGACGCGGTGATCGTGCTGGACGACGGCGCGCCGGTCAATTTCTGCAAGCCGGCCGTCGATCCATTGTTCACCTCCGCGATCGATGTTTGGCAGGGCGGCGTTCTGGCGGTCGTGCTGACCGGCATGGGTTCAGACGGCATGCGCGGCGGCAAGGAGATCGTCGCCGCCGGCGGCAATGTGATCGCCCAGGACGAAGCGTCGAGCGTGGTTTGGGGAATGCCGGGCGCGGCAGTGAATGCGGGTATTTGCGCTGCAGTTCTGCCGCTGGATCAGATCGCGCCCAAACTGGTTCGATTGTTTTCGGGAGATCGTTCGTGACGCCGCTGGATTATGAGTTTTTGCGTAAGTTTCTCAAGGAGCGGTCCGGGCTGGATCTTTCTGCGGACAAGCAATACCTGGTTGAAAGCAGATTGATCCCGCTGGCGCGAAGGGCTGGTTTGCCCGGCATTGCCGAAATCGTCCAGAAAATGAAGGGCGGATCCGAAGCGCTGATCTCGGATGTGGTCGAGGCCATGACCACCAACGAGACGTTCTTCTTCCGCGACAAGCTTCCGTTCGATAACCTGCGGGAGACTATTCTCCCGATGATGTTGCAGGCGCGCGCGAGCCGCCGCTCGCTGCGCATCTGGTGCGCGGCTTCTTCCACCGGGCAGGAGCCGTATTCGATCGCGATGTGCCTCAAGGAGATCAGTTCGGCGCTGGCGGGGTGGCGGATCGAGATTCTTGCAACCGACCTGTCGCAGGATGTTCTGGAAAAATCCAAAGCCGGTATCTTCAGCCAGTTCGAGGTCCAGCGCGGATTGCCGATTCAGATGCTGGTCAAGCATTTCACGCAGGTCGGAGAACTGTGGCAACTCAATGCCGATATCCGCGCCATGGTCCAGCACCGGCAATTGAATCTGCTGCAGGACTTTTCCCATCTCGGGACCTTCGACGTGATTTTCTGCCGCAACGTCCTGATCTATTTCGATCAGGGCACCAAGATCGGA
>JAJYAH010000356.1 GCA_021779635.1 Pseudomonadota bacterium
TTACCGCCATCAACCAGTACTGGCTACACTATCGGGTGCTCAACAATTGGGGCCTGCTGGAAATGGCCAAGACCTGGCGCAAGGAATCCATCGAGGAGATGGAGCATGCCGACAAGTTCACGGATCGGATCTTGTTTCTCGACGGCTTTCCCAACATGCAGGTGCTCGATCCCTTGCGGATCGGCCAGAACGTCAAGGAAATCATCGAATGCGATCTGGCCTCCGAGATCGCGGCGCGCACGCTCTACCAGGAAGCCGCCACCTATTGCCACGGTATCAAGGATTACGTCTCGCGCGATCTGTTCGAGAGCCTGATGAAGGACGAGGAGAATCATATCGATTTCCTCGAAACCCAGCTTGATCTGATTCAGCGGATCGGCCTCGAGCTCTACACCCAGAAGCATGTCGGGGGGCTCGAAAGCGAACATTAGGACAGGATTGCCGTCGTTCCGGGCTTGCGCCAAGTCGCGCATCCTCAGATATGCAATTGCACATCGGGAATGACGAATAAAGCCGTTACAACTGCGTCTTGTTGCTCGCCTCGACTTCGGCCTGGCTTTCCGGCTCGCCCAGTTTGGTCTGGTCGTGGATCACCTGGCTGATGCTCGGAAATGCCGCGCGCTCGACCCGCACATCCTGTGACCAAAGTCTCGAGCGCATCAGCGCCTTGCCGCAATGGAAATAGGCCTCGTGCACCGTGATGCTCAGCACCGCGCGCGGCAGCTTGCCGAATTCCTCCATCGACGCCAGCAGCTCCGGCTCCGCCGAGAGCCTGCCCTTGCCGCCGACGCGCAGCGTCTCGTCGATGCCCGGCACGAAAAAGATCAGCTGCACAAAGCCGCTGCCTTCGACGATATTCCTGAAACTGTCGATCCGGTTGTTGCCGGATCGGTCGGGCAACAACAGCCGGTTCGGGCCGGCGACATTGACAAAACCGGGATTGCCGCCGCGCGGCGAGGCATCGACGCTGCCGTCGGAGCCTGACGTGGCGAGCACGCAGAATGGCGACATCTTGATGAATTTCTTTGCGTGGGCGTCGATCTCGGGGCGCGCCTTCGCGATCACGCGCGGCGAGGGTTTGGGGTAAATCGCCTCAAGATCGCTGGCGGCAAGATCGGTCAAGGGTTCTGCTCCGGAAAGAATGCGTCGTGACCCACCGAAGCTATCATCGGGGCTTTCCCGCGGCCACCCTTTAGCTCTCGCGCCCAGAGATGCGGAACTCAAACGGCGTCCGCTGGCACGAAACAGCTGATGACGATGCCGCCGCGGTGATGCACGTACCAGACCACGGCTTCGCCGACCGGGTTGCCGCGATCGCGGATCACGGCGTGCTCGGGGACTGCCATCCACTGGCCTTCGATCGGGACCCAGTAGGCGCCCTCGCGAAAATCATATTCGGTGCGATGGCCATCGGCGATGTCACAACAGGGAACGCCGTTCGGCGCGATCACGCCCTTGAACCAGGCACGGATGTCGGCGGGGACGTTCTCGTACTGCCCATTGTCGAAGGCGAGAGCCGCGCCGGTCAGCGCGGACAGGCACGCCAGCAGGGCGATCTGCACGAACCTTCGCATGCGATCCTCCACAGCGCTGCATTGGCTTCATCGTCGCGCACCGGTCGGCGCGCCACGAATCGCAGGATTGGAATTGATTAGGCCCGAGCTGTCATGCCGATGCACGCTCAAAAAATAAGCGCGGCGCCGCGAGAGAAAATTGATGCGGTGCAAGATCATCACGCGTGAGCGCGCTTGCCGGCACGAAAATCAGCGTGTCCCTGATGCGAGCTCTCGATCACGCCGGGCAGGTCCAGCGCGATCTGGCGAAAGCGGTTGGACGACATCGCGCGCTCCTGTTGGCAGGACATCCATTTCACATCGTGCGTTGCGGCGCCGTCTGCAGCAGCTCCTGCAATTGCTGCTTGTAGAATGCCGCATTGCCTGTGGTGAGATGGCCTCGGGTCGCGGTGCTGGCCGGGATCAGGTAGAGCCGGCCGTTCTTCACGCGTTTCAGCGCCGCATCGGTCACGCCGGTTTCCGGCGGATTGCGCTCGTCATCGGCGGCATTGATCGCCAGCAGCGTGGCCTCGATCCGCCCCAGACCTGTGGAGGGATTGTAATCGTGCGAGGCTTCCCATTGATAGATGAAGTCGTTGGCATCGGACGTCACCGGCACGGCCAGCCGGTCGTCGACCAGTTTGTCGGCCTTTGCCGCTGTCGGCGCCAGCGTTTGATAGCCGAGCGTGCCGCCGCCGGAGGCAATCTGATAGGCGCTGATGGCGTATTTCATCATCCGCGGCTGGGCAGTGTAGTCGCCGCCGTTATAATCCGGATCGTTGCGGATGGTCTCGATCATCATCCGCCGCAGCATCCAGTTGCGCGCCGCCATCTCGGTCGGTTGCGATGCCATCGGCACCAGCGCATCCATCATCTGCGGATATCGCACGCCCCAGATCCAGGTGTGCATGCCGCCCATCGAATTGCCGATCACAAGGCGCAGATGCTTGACGCCGAGGCCTTCCCTGATCAGGCGATACTGCGCATCGACCATGTCGTCATAGTCGTATTTCGGGAAAGCGGTCTTCATGCCGTCGGAGGGCTTGGACGATTGGCCGTGGCCGAGACCGTCCGGAACGATGATGTAATATTTCGACGCATCGAGCGGCTGGCCGGCGCCGAACAGTTCGCCCGCGAACGTCGGCGTCAGCATGCTGGCCGCCGAGCCGCCCGAGCCGTGCAATACCAGCACCGGCTGACCAGTCGGCTCGCCGATAGTGGTGTAATGCAGCCGCAATTCCGGCATCGTCTCGCCGGTGTGGAATCTGAAGTCCCTGGCGATCCAGTCGCCCTGTTTCGGCGCGGGATAATCCGCAGCAAGCGCTGTAGCTGAAGTCATCGCAAGGATCGCCGAAAGTGCTGCACCCGAAGTTCTCATGACGCGTCCCGAGAGATGGCAGGTGGCCGCGCTACGGTTTGTCCTCGATATCGGTCTCGGGACGGTCGCTGCCGGCGGCGGTCTCGGTGTGCCACTTGCCGTCGGCCGTCTCGTACTGGATCGCCTCGGTGCGGCCCGGCACGCGCTGCTCGGCGGCGGCGCGTTTGGCGGCGGCAAGCGCCTTTGCATGGGTCGCGAAGGTTTCCGAAAACACGCCATCCACGGTATAGGCCCAGCCACCATCATGCTCGACGATCTTGTAAGTCACATGGCTCATTGGGAAACTCGCTTTTGCTGGCGCGGTGACAGGGGGTGAACGCGTCGGCCATTCTATGACAAAATGATCCTGCGATGCAGGTTTTTGCGGCCGTAGTCCGTCCTTGGGTTCGGGGAACCCGGAACGGACCATCCGCCGCGCATGCGAAGGAGAAGACAGATGTGCCGCAACATCAAGACACTGTTCAATTTCGAACCGCCCGCCACCGAGGATGAAATCCAGGCCTCGGCGCTGCAGTTCGTACGTAAACTCTCCGGCTTCAACCGGCCGTCGCAAGCCAACGCCGCGGCATTCGACCGCGCGGTGGCGGAGGTCTCGGAGGCGGCGCGGCGGCTGCTCACCTCGCTGCATACCCATGCCCCCGCGCGGGACCGCGAGGCCGAGGCCGAGAAGGCCAAAGAGCGGTCGAGGCTGAGGTTCGGTTGAACCACGGCTCGCCGGGCTTGCGCGATCCGCCTCGGCAGCGAAGCCATAAGCCCGCGCCGGTCTACTTCTTGTCCTTGTGCCGTTTCTTTTTCTTCTTGTGATCGTCGTCATCGTCGTCCGGATCGTCCGACCGGAACTCGAGCTCGGCCGCCGCCAACGCCGCGCGTTCGGCGCGCTCCACCGCCGCCTGCTCCTCGGCCGCCAACGCCGCCGCCTCGCGCTCGGCGGCTTCGCGCTCGCGCATCTTCCGGTGATCCTCCCACGCATCGAAGACCAGATGCAGCCACGGCATCACCTGTTCGATCGAAGGCAACTGGCCGGGCGGACCGGGCTCGCCGCGCGGACCGGCCGGGCCCTGCACGCCGGGCTTGCCTTGCGGACCGGTCTCGCCTGGCTTTCCCTGCGGGCCGGCTTCGCCGCGCTTGCCCTGCGGGCCAAGCTTGCCTTCCAGACCGGGCTTGCCGCGTGGACCTTCAGGGCCAGCCTTGCCTTCCGGACCGGGTTTGCCGCGGGGCCCCTCGGGACCTGCCTTGCCCGGCGGACCGACTTTGCCGCGCGGACCTTCCGGTCCGGGTCGTCCGGGATGGCCTTGCGGTCCGGGACGGCCCGGCTCGCCGGGGCGACCGCGTGCGCCTTGCGGTCCCTGTCGCCCCTGCCGGGTCGGTGTTTCGTCGGCCACGTACTCACTCCAAAAATGATTCTGCGGGGCGTTTTGTAACAGAGATTTCGTGACGGTTTAAATGTGACGGTGGACAAAAGCGGCCGGCCTTGCCGCGCTTGCATGTTCGGCGCGCTCTTCCATGTCACCGGTCCCAGATCACCGGCAGATTCAGCAAGCCGCGAAACGCCCAGCCGCCGATCCGCACCGGCTCGGATTGATCGAGCCGCAGGTTCTTGAGCCGCCTGAACAGGCTCGGCAGCGCCACATCCGCGACCATCGCCCGCGAGGCAAAGGCGCCGGCGCAATAATGCGGGCCGGCGCCGAAGGCGATGCTCTTGGCGGTATCGCGCGTGATGTCGAAACGATCGGGATCGGGAAAGCAGGCCTCGTCGCGATTGGCCGAGCCGAACATGAAGAACACCCGATCCTCCGGCTCGAAATCGACGCCGCCATAGGACCAGGGCCTCGCAACGCGGCGCGGCGACATCCCGATCGGCGCGATCCAGCGCGCATATTCCTCGAACGCATCGAGCCACTTGACCTTTCCCTCGCGCAGCAGCGCGAGCTGATCGGGGTGGGTCAAGAGCGCCCAGACGGTGCCGGAAATCGCGTCGCGGGGCTCGTTCTGGCCGCCTGAAATCGCCAGCTTGATGTTGGCGCGGATGCTCTCTATCGGCTGGCCGGCGGCGAGCAATACGCTGAGGATCGAGGTGTTGGGGTGTTTGGTCACCACCGGAATCATGTCGTCGATCGCGGCATCGATGCCTGCGGTGGCGGCGTGGCAGCGCGCCTCGATCTCCTTGTTGCCGCTGTAATTGGCGATGCCGTCGATCATCGCCTGCGACCACGCGTCCATGTCCTGAAAGCGCATGTTGGTGAGGCCGGTGACGTCCTTCAGGCATTCGGCCGATAGCGGCAGCGCCAGCGCCTTGCAGAGGTCGGCGCGGCCGGCGGGCGCAAGTTCCTCCAAAATGCGGTCGGCATGGGCCTGGAACTGCCGGCTCCAGGTATCGCGCACCGTGCGCGGCGACACCGACGGAAACATCGCCGCCCGTTCCGACATGTGCGCCTCGCCGTCCTTGCGCATCATGTTGTGGCCCATCAGCGTGTTCATCAGCCCGGCCGGCTGATGCGAGGAGAACACGTCGATGCGTTTCTCCTGGCTGAAGATGTCGTCGCGCCGGGTGAAGACCGTCGAGCCGAGCTGCGGCACGAATGCGATCGGCGCTTGCCTGCGCATCTTTGCGAGGTCCGGATAGGGATCGGCCCAGAATGCCGGCACGTCGATCTCAAAGTGCGGAGCGTTGGACATCGCGTTGCCTCCATCCGGGATTTCTTCCCGTCTGGAGAGCTACCCTATTCAAGATGCGGCGGCACGTCGATTCCATCGGCGGAATAGACCCGGATCTTGTTGCGCAGGGTGCGGACCGAGACCCCGAGCACGCGCGCGGCGCGGGTGCGGTTGCCGTCGCAACGCGCCAGGGTTTGCAGCACCAGCTCGCGCTCGATCTCGCCGACGGTGGAACCGATCAGCAGCGGCACGACCTCGTTCGGGGCCAGCGACGCCGCCGGAATTTCCGGCGCGTGGACCGCAGATGCAACAACGGACTCGGCAACGAACTCTTGAACGGACTCTTGAATGGATTCTTGAATGGATTCCTGGGCCATCAGCTTCTCCCGATCAACGCCCGCCCCGAATCGCGGAGCGGAAACATCGAGTACCAACAACCCCCAGCAGATCGACGCTGGGCGGAGTCGGTTAACAAATACCTAACGCCTCCCGGGCACTGTGGAAATGTCACTAAACCGCCCGATATCCGCCATCTGCCATCACAATGGAACCGGTGACGTAGCTGGAGAGATCGGAGGCGAGAAAGATCGCCGGCCCCACGATATCTTCCGGCACGCCGGCGCGGCCGAGCGGGGTGTGATCCATGAACATCTGCACCGCTTCCGGACGGTCGGCACGCGTGCCCGCGTTCAGCGGCGTTGCGATGAAGCCCGGGCCGATCGCGTTGACGCGCACGCCTTCCTTGCCGAGTTCGACAGCAAGAGCCTTGGTGAAGCCGAGCACGCCATGCTTCGAAGCCGTATAGGCCGGCGAACTCGGCTGGCGGACATGCACGAACGACTGGATCGAGCCGATATTGACAATGCGCCCCTTGGCCGCGCGCAGCGAAGCAAGAAAAGCGTGCGTGACGTTGAAGACGCCGGTGAGGTTGATGGCGATGATGTCTTCCCAATCCTTGATCACGGCCGCAGGTGCGCCGAGCATGCCGTTGCGGCGGGCGATGCCGGCATTGTTGACCAGGATCGAAACTTGTCCGACCTGTTCAGCGATGCGTTTGGCGACGGCGACGCACTCCTCGCGGTTGGACACGTCGAGCGCGAAGCTCGCGGCCTGCCCGCCGGTGTCGCGAATCTCGCCGGCGGCTTCGGCGGCCGCTTTGTCGTTCATGTCGAGCAGCACCACTTGCGCGCCCTCGCGGGCATAGCCGAGCGCGATCGCACGCCCGATGCCGGAGCCCGCGCCGGTGACGACCGCGATGTGATTTTGCAGAAGGGGCATGAAGGGGGTTTCCTCCGTTGTTGGTTTTGTGCTGTCGACTGGCAAAGGATAGCCACGCGACGTGGCATGCGCAAAGCCGAATGCGGTTGTTGTCACGACGGCATGGCACACTTGCGCCACGACATACTTTCGCGTTTCCGCGGCGCGCGACGCCCGGATTGTATGAAACCGCTTCGCCCCGGAGGGCGTGGCGCTACCCCAAAAGGGGAGCGGGGCGACCCTAAGAAGGGCGCGGGGAATGCCGGGTGCCCGTTGC
>JAJYAH010000357.1 GCA_021779635.1 Pseudomonadota bacterium
GGGCTAGCGCCTCGCTCACCGTACGCAGGGCGACATTGCTGGCATAGATGCCGGGCTGCAGGTTCATTGGCACATCGACACGCAATGAAAATAGGGCGATGTCGGTGATGAAATCAGTCCCGAGGACGACGTGACGTATCGGGCTCGTGCCGTCGCATATTTGCTTGTCGTCATCGTCCGGGAAAGGTTTGCGGTGGGACCCGAGCAGCTTGGGCGAGGGATCGGTCGCGGACTCGATGCGACCGCATTTGACGCAATAGGTGTAGCCGTCGTGGTTCGGCCCGGTGTTCGAGACAAGCAGGTGGTCGCGCGCCGGCAGAACACGGATGCGGTCATTGACCGGAAGCCAGCCGGCGCCCTCGTCGGGCGTTCCCATCGTAAGTTTCGCGCGCGTGGCGTAGCTCGTCTCCGGCATATCATCCGGCGAGGTGACTTCCTCGGCATCGACCGGATGGGCGAAGCCCGGCGGGCGCAGCCAGTAGCGGCCCGGGCCGAACGTGTTTTCGCCACCGCATGCCTCGCAGTCGCGCGTCTCGTTGCGGTTCGCTTCGCCGATCAGATAGGTCTTGGCGAAGCCGCACTCGCTGCACTCCATGTAAATGCGCTTGGACTCCCACGCCGTGAAACGGTCATCGGACATAACGGAGTAGATCGCACCCGAGGTGTAGCACTTGCCGGAAATCCAGACCTGCTTTCCCGGCGCGTATTGCGTTAGCGCGATCGGCAGGCCCTGCGACGGCGCGAAGCGCATGATCGGGCGGAAACGCGACGAACGGTCCCGGTCAAAGACATGGAAGGTCGCTACGTCGGTCGGGAAGGCGTACCGGGGCAGCTTGCCGCAATAAAGCAAGCGGTCGAGAAGCTTTCCCGGGCGCGAAGTCTGGCGCGGCCGTTCCTCGCCTTCTTCAGCCGCATCCTCCGACTCATCGTCGTCATCCGCGTCCGTGGCCTCGTCCGTCTCGCCGGGTCCGGGGCGAATCGCGTCGTCAACCGCCTTCAGACAATCGGCCATCATGCCTTCCAGCAGTTCCTTGCGGTCCTCCGGCTTCAATTCGGTGGGTATCCACGAAGACACCCGCTTCTGAAGTTGCTCGTCGTGCTCCTTCAGCCAGGAGGCGAAGTCGTCGCGGTTCAGAACGGACGTGTTGCGGCGGAATTCGGCGACAGTGCCGAGCACGGAGAACAGGTCGTGCCGCTGGTTGGGATCGACCTGCGGGAGCCGGTCCTGATGGTAGTTCTGCAGGAGGAAGGCCCGAATGTGACGCCGCACGATCTCGGCATTGTCGAGCGTGAGCTTCGGATCGACCACATCGCCGCGTATCATGCCGTCCGGCTCGGAAAAATAATGCTCGTCGTGGCTGTCGGCGCTGCCGAACGCAACGACGGTTGCGACCGCATTGCCGCGGCGGCCGGCGCGACCCGACCGTTGCTGATAATTGGCGCGGCCCGGCGGCATGTTGCGCAGCGCCACGCCGGACAACGCGCCGATGTCGATACCTACTTCCATCGTGGTCGTGCTGGACAGAACGTCGATAGCAGCCTCGTTGCTGTTGCGGCCAGCCAAGGCGATATCCTGAAACAGCAGTTCGTTCTCCTCTGCCTTGGAGAAGACATCTTCGTTTTGCGGCGCGTTCAATTGCGCTGTGTGCTCGGCGGCAATCAGCGCCATAGGCTGGCGCCCGTTCTGCGCCTCGACGGCGGGCTTTCGGTAGAAACCGTTGCGCGCCAAAAAGACCGGATCGGTATCGGGGTCGAGCGCTTTGACTTCACTGCTGCCGCAGTCGAGGCAATGCGAGAGTCCCGGCACGGGACGGTGGACGGATTTGCAGCTATCGCAATGAACCCATGCGCCATCGAAGAGCAGTGAAAGCTCGCTGCCCCTGAGACGCTTGAACCCACTGTCCGAGTCCTGCGTGAAAAGAGCAAGCAGCACTGGCGACCATTTATCCCAGAAAATCTTGAGAGCCGCCTTGTCATTGATTACGCGAGCCATCGCGTTGAACTTGCCCTTTTGGCCACGGATGCTGGTGCCCTCGGAACGGGGCCGCCGCCACCAGACCGGCGGCATGGCGCTCAGCCAGAAACCGTGCCCCTGCCAGCAGCGCAGCCATGCGCGCGCGAGGCCCACCTTGGCTTCGGCCGTTTCGGCAAAACCCAGTATCGAAGGCAGTTGCTGCAGGGCGGCTGTATGCTTGCTGCGCTCGACAATCGACGCGAGCGCAAGCGCTTCAAAACCGCGAAAGCGGTCCTGAACTGTGGTGATGATATTATCGAGCAGGGCTTCGGGGGGGCGTTCGTTGCGCAGTTCCATGCAGAGATTCAAAAGCCCCGCATCATCTTCGGTCTCCTTGGCGCGGACGGCCTGTTCGACAATCGCTTCGGCTCCGAAGCTCTCGCCCGGCTTCATTTCCGGGCGCAGCCGCACATTCAGTTCCTTTGAAGCAAGCAGGACTGCGAGATAGAGATCCTCCAGATTGAGGTTCGATCGAAGTACAGGAACGCCCAAGAGACGGCGATAGCCCCAACTGATGAGCGGACGCAGGGAATCGCGGACGGAATACATTTGCAAATTCGGGGCAAGACGGGCCGCTACCTGGCGGGAGTCCGAGAACGCAAGAACCTTGCGTCCTTGCAGCGGCGCAAAGCGCGTCGGCGGCACGGGTGCTGGCGGCTGAATCTGAAGCTGGCGCGCGACGAGCGCCTGAAATGGCTGATCACCCTTCGTCTGGTGATCCTGAACATAGCTGCGTCCGAACCGAGCGGTCTTACCGCAGACGGCGCAAGGCACAAATTGCCCGCGCGCCTCAAATCCGGCCGTTGCGTCGTCGTCCTCGTCCACCGCTTCGCAGACACGATCGCTGCGGACATAAACAGTGCGGGTGCGCGACCCAAGATTTGGCGGATTGAGCCGCCCCGTCTCAAGATCGTAATCAGCCGGCTCCGCCACGTCCTCGATAGCCGGGTCCTCAAGCAAAAGATCCAGGGGCAGCAGCGGCGTCGTGGCGCCGGCGGCCATGCGCAGGGCCTGGCCGGGCTTCGACCAGAGCGCCGAAGGCGCGTCAACGTCGTCGGTGTAGGCCCGCGCGTGGGCTGTGCCGCAGTTCCGGCAGGTGTACAGCTCCAGAACACGAGCGCCGCATTCGCAACGCTCCAGTGGCTGGCTGTACATCTTGCCGCAAATCCCGTCCCTGTCCTCTTCCGCGATCTCGCTGCAATTGGGGTCCATGCAAACCCAAAGGCCGGGCAGGCCCCGGAAGAAGTTGTGAACGCGGCACGGGAGCAGACCCGGCGTTTTCGGATCGAGTCTCGCAACGCTGCCGAACGCCATCAGCGCCGTGACGGCGGCGTCGGCAGTTGCTGGTGGCGAGATCGGAAACAAGTCGCGACCGAGTTCGGCGACGGGGAGCGCCTGCTGCATCGTCGCGTTGACCAGCAGGCCCATAGGGCCGAACTCGGATAGCGCGTGATAAAGCGCGGCCTCGGCGGTGTGGCTGCCACCGACATGCCGATAGTCCAGCAGAGGTTTGATGGCTGCGAGACGGCCGGCATCATCCACCACGTCGTAAAATGCTTTCAGGTCGATCGAGGCAAGGACCTCCGCGTCATGGGTCGAGCCGGTGGCGCTGTGCGAGCGCAGATCGAGCGAGCCCCTGATCGGAATGAATGTTTCTGGCGCCAGACCCGAAATCTGCGCGCCGAATTCTGGCGCGTACTCATGATCCTTAAAGCTCGCCGTCGCGCAGATCACTTGGAAGCGTTCGGATGACGCGCCCAGCCTGTCGCGTAGCCGCCGCAGAAGCAGGCCGACTTCCGCGCCGGCAGCTCCCCTGTAAAGGTGAGCCTCGTCGAGAACGACAAGAAATTTTTCGCTTGGATTTTTTTCGAGCCATTCGCGCGTCCTGTCGAAGATGGTCCGTTCGATAGGACGCATGAGCATGTATTCGAGCATCGAATAGTTGGTGACGAGCAGATCGGGCGGCGCAGCCTGCACTTCGTGCCGCGTAAGCAACTCGGAGTCGTCCGGCAGCGTTACGGCGCGAACGAATTCTCCAGTCCTCCGGTCGGCCCATCCGGAATTCTTCTCCCCGAACCATGCGGCGAGGTCCGGCTTGGCCGGCCACTTGCCGCGTTCCTTTAGCGCGGCGAGAAGGCGCCTCGCCTCCTTCTGGTCGTCCGATTCCTCGCCGCCCGCGCGGCGCTCAATGTCTGCGTAGAACTCACCGAATGACTTGAGCTTGACGGAATCTTTCTTGGTGGTGCGGATGCCGGCATAGGGCGTGCGGCTCGTGTAACGGGCGAAGCGGGGCGGCCTCCCGGCCCATGACTTGAACAGCTTAACCAGGCGCGGATCGCCGAACAGGGAGCGCAGCCGCCCCAACTGGTCGTTCACGAGAGCGTTCATCGGGTAGAGGATCAGCGCACGCATCGCCGGATTGTCCCTGAAGGATGCCGGTTTTGCGTTCGCCTCGCGTGCAAGCTTGCCGAGAATCGGCAGCAGGAAGGATTCGGTTTTGCCCGAGCCAGTGCCCGTCATGACGACGAGGTTCTTGCCGTCGACGAGGCAGCCGCGGATCGACTCGGATTGGTGCTTGTAGGGTGGATCGTAAATGAGCCGCGGAAGGTCTCCGTCCGCTTTCGCGAGCAAGGAATAGACTTGCAGGGCCGCTGTTGGCAGCCCTTTCATGTCCGCGAACTTTTCGCCGGTCTGATAGCGCGGCGTCGATTCCAGATAGGGCACCTGATGAATGACGCCGGGACAATCAAGCAATTCCTTGCGCCGCTCGATCAGCGAGCGCGCGCTGATATGGTATGTCGCCTCGATGTAATCGCGCAGCGACCCGTGAAGGTTCTCGATCGTTTCATGGATTGTTTGCACGTGCCCCCCCTTCACTTGCGCCTTCCGTAGCCGAAAGCCAGAGTCGGTCCTGCAGAAAGCGCTCTTCGACCTTCGCTTCGCTGGCCGGAAGCCAATAGGACATCAGGCACTTCTCGGGCGACACGGGCCGCCCGAATATTATCAGCCGCCTTTCCGCCCAGAGCGGCAGCGGTGAAAAGAAATCCAGTCGGACTCCGTCATTGGCGGCGCGCCGCCGGTAGAGCTGCGGACGACCAAGTCGGCGATCGAGTGCCATCTGAACGTGCCATGCCACATCGCAGCCGCGCCAGCGCGACTTCTTCAGTGGAAAATCTAGGAGCCTTGCCGGAACCCCGTCTTGCAGCGTGACGAAGCACCAAAGGGAAGCCCCGAATTCCTGGGGGCGGCGGGCGACGAAATTGCCGCTCCGGCGTTTCGGAGCCGTCCACCTTCCGCGGTAGTAAGTGACCGGCTGTGCGGAGTCGAGAATCTGCAAGTCGCCAATCGCGCCGCTCGGCGGCTGCGACACCAGCCGGTATTCCAACGCGGCCAGCATTTCCTGCGCCGACTCCGCCTTGGGGCACTTCAGCCAAACATGCTCCGACAGCTCCTGCAGGCCCTGTTCGCGCAGTTCAGCGGGCAGGTCTTCGCCCGGTTGCTGTGCGATCAGCCGCGTGAAGCCTTCATGGGTGACGCGAGAGGCAAGCCCTTCCGGCAGGAACGTGTCCTGGTCGGGAACGACGCCGACGAGGAAAATGCTGCCGCTTGGACGTGAGACGAAGCCCGGTGGCGCTGCGTAAACCCAAGTGCCCTTCGCTCCGGGATCGTCGCTGACGACATCGCTGAGTTCGAGCAGATCGCCCGCGACGATGAGAGCATCGATGATTTCCTCGATGCGGTCCGCGAGTCGCTTGGCGTCCTGAGACAGGCCTCGAAGGCTTTCGACAAGGGACGCCCGCAACGCCGCCCGCGAACAGGGGCAACGCATGCCTGCACTGCGCCTTAACAGCGCGGCCAGCAGGCCATCGTCGATGAACGTGCCCACAGCCGGCGGCAAATGTAGCGCGCGGCGGCAATCGGCGAGAACATCATCGGGTCGGAGTTCGGTGATTACCATCGCCACCTCGGAAGCAGCAATGCGGCGGCAGTCGACTGACCTTGCTCTTGCGCGCACAGCACCGCCAGCAGCCGCGCGCCACGGAGAATTGCTGGCGCAGCGGCAAGTTGACCAAGCATGTGGTCCAGGTTGGCGCCGTAGCCATCCTCTATGCGGTCGGGCGCGCTCGCGAATTTGAGCGCAAATGTGCATAGGCCGGGATCGGTACATATTTTGTAGCGGCGTGCGAGTCCGGCGTACCAAGCCGATGCCTGCCCGAAATTTCCGTTCATCGTTCCATGGTCGCGATGCAGAACAACCGCGAAGCTAGGAGCTCGATTATCGACAACACAGCGTTTAAGATTGTCGTTGGCATTTGCCGAAGTTGGATTTCGGCGGTAATCGGATTCGGCGGATGCCCAGGTCGAGCCGAAAATGCGCTCGAAGATCGCTAAGACGATGCTGCTCTTCACCTGCTGGCACCTGCTGTCAGCGAGAAAACCGGCCAGCCGCGCCCTACGCCACAGTCGAAGAATGCGGCATGACTCTCCCAGCGTTAGACCCGTAGTCCCGATGTGATCGCATACCGGACTGACTCCCAGCCCCTGCAATCCGCCGGCCGTCAAGCCGGTGCTCACAACAACCATGTCGCTGTGCTGCCCCCGCCGGGCGAAAAACAGTCCGCCGGGGCGCTGCACGGTCAGACCAGCGCGACAAGCTTCCGGTGTGCATGGCTCACGCCTGAGCGGCCGCTGCATATCGTAAAAGCTGGCTTCCGGCCCTTCGCCTTCCTGACCTGTTTCGTCCACAAGTCTGAGAACAATGTTGCCGTGCTCGTTGCGCAGCACCCAGCGCAGAGGCGGCACCTCATGCTCAAAACGAAAGGACGTTTCACCGAGCGTCTCGCCATTTATCACAAGCCGGCCGGCGGCGGCTTCCAGCACGCTCCACGCGACCTTTTCGCGCTTCACGAACTGGCCGAATTGTTTGCGCCAAGCGTCCGAGGTGACCGGCAACTCCATGGGAGCGCCAATGTTCTCAGAGAGGATTTCGCTGCCGTCCCTGCTTTCTAGATGTAGCGCGAAATACACCGAGTGGCCTTGCGGCCCGAGCACCGACAGCGCGACCTTGTTTTGCCAGAACGTATCTAGGCT